>DAOTTV010000055.1:0-36588 GCA_034437755.1 Anaerolineae bacterium
GCGAGGACAGCGATCCCCTGTGGTGTAGCCATAATGCTCCCTGCTGATACGTTCAATGAATATCCGTTAGTATTATCTAACAGAAGGCTGAGTCCAGCAAATCACAACGCACAAAACACGGGTTAATGCTATAATGAAATGTAATGAAATTGTGTTAACTTTCGTTATGATAGCGGTAATAATCGTAGAGGACAAAATAATGGCACGTCAACGTCGCGCGTATGTCGCATCCCCCGAACTTGAAGTCGCAGGATCAACCACGCTCTCATTCATTGATAACATCAGCTCGACTACGTTTCGTCCACTGATCGAGAGGCACAATCTGCAAGCGGTCGATACCACGCAATGGTATCCCCTGCAACGCATCTTCGACCTGTTCAACGACATTGCCGAGCAAAATGGCACGCAACCTTTCGTCGCGATGGGCATGAAGATCGCCCAGCAGAGCGAATTCCCGCCAGAGATGCTCGGTCATGAATTGTCACTGGTCGAAGTCCTAAACGGATGGCAAGCACACTACGAAGCCAATCATCGCGGCGGTGACCTGCCACCGGTCGAGACCATCAAAGTTGATGACACGCATTATCAATTGATCCTGCAACCCGATCATCTTTACCCCTATGATCTGGTCTACGGTATGGCGTATGGGTTCTGTCGCTTGTTGCTCCCTAAAGGATCATCGTTCAAAGTCGCCTATGCTGATGGACATCACCCGCATCTCGATATGTCCGGTGACGATCACGTCATCATCAACGTTAGTTGGTGAGGATACCTGTTGCATGCCTCACGTTTCGTTGGCAATCGTGATTAATCCCGCCCGCTGAACGATGGTGATGTGCTTGCGCCCCAATTTGATGAACCCGCGATTCTTGAAGTCGTTCAGGATTTGCGTCACGGTCTCGCGGTACGTACCCAGCGTATCCGCGAGATATTGGTGTGTATAGCCGACGATCGTACTCCGATCCTTGCTCTCGTTGCTCAAGCGCAGGAGCAAGCTCGCGAGGCGCACCGGTAATTGCTTGAACAAGATTTCCGTCAGCATCTCTTCCATCAAGGATAAGCGTTGCCCGACAGCATCCAGAAAGCGCAGGGCAACAGCCGGATTGCGCCGGAGCAACTGCTCAACATCGTCGCGCCCCCAGATACAAATCACGCAATCATCGACCGCTTCGGCATAGGTCTCGTGCAGGCGTTGACCGATGAGCGCCATATGCCCGAATATCGCGCCCTGATGTAAAGTCGCAACGATTAACTTACGACCATCGGGCGACATGCGATAGAGCTGGACGCGACCGCGCTTGAGGATGAATAACACTTCGCCTTCGTCTTCGGGCATGTAAAAGATGTGTCCGGCATGATAATTGACCATTTTTGTCTCGTGCTGGATGAGGTCAATTTCTGCTTGACTGAGGTCTTGCAGTGCATCAACTTGGCTGAGGTAGCCAGTTTTTTCCGTAGTCATGATGATGTTCCATTATCTATCGACTGCAAACAAGGCATAACGATTATTATATCACGCGATGACGAATGACAGGTTTTGTTCATAAACTCAAAATGCTCTTGTAAGGTTTTGTCTCTATACTTTATCATAAGAATGAACTGAGAACTGAAGGAAAATGACAGCATGGAAGATGTAACGCTCTGGTTAGCATTTATCGCGGGCTTGCTCTCGTTTGTCTCGCCCTGTGTACTACCGCTCGTGCCGGCGTATGTTGGTTACATGGGCGGGCGGGCGACGCGCAACGTCGCGCTGCAAACATCCAATAAGCAAAAGTTCGGCGCAGAGGTCAAACCCTCGCGCATGGCGATGATCCTACACGGCATCGCTTTCGTCGCGGGCTTCACACTGGTCTTCATCGCCATCGGCTTGATGACAACCGCCTTCGTGAGCGCTGTCGGCAGTTATGTATCGACCCTGACGACGATCATTGGGCGTGTCGGCGGGGTGATTATTATCGTATTCGGGTTGCAATTCATGGGCGCATTGCGTAAATTATTCGCCTGGTTCAAAACACAAGATCACCTGCTCTCAAGCTCGATTACGTCGGTAGGTGTGGCGGCGCTTGCCAGTGTGATTATCCTGTGGAGTTTTGTCTTCAGCATTGTCGCACTGGTACCGCTCGTGACCTTGATCCTGTGGATGTTCTTGAGTCACGCTTTTACCGCCCCGCGGGATTTTTGGACGACGACCCTCAACCGGATTGAACAAGCACTCTACACCGATACCCGCAAAGATATGGATGGCAACGCCAGCGATGGTTTGAGCGGATCGTTCATCATGGGTGTCGTGTTCTCGGCAGGGTGGACACCGTGCATCGGGCCTTTGCTGGGTACGATTTTGACTGTCACCGCGCAGACGGGCAACGTCGGTCTGGCAGTGCTGATGCTGGGTGCGTATTCGCTTGGTCTCGGCATTCCTTTCATCCTCACAGCGGGCTTGCTCGAGGGTGCGCAGAGCATTTTGCGTCACCTGCAACACTACATGGAGCAGATCGAATTTGCTAGCGGTGTGTTGCTGATTGTGATTGGTGTGATGGTTGCCAGCGGGCAGATTCAATCTCTCAGTCAGAATCTCTCAGCAGAGCAGGTGAACTTCTCAGTACGGGTAGAGGAGTGCGGTCTCGGTCTCTTTGGCGGTGATTTGACGTGGAGTGAGGCTGGCGCGTGCATGGGTGACACCCTGCACCCGATCGCCTTCAATCAGAGTGCCGGTGTTGAACTCAATACTGAAACGCCACAGATGACTTATGTCTTCGATGTAGACGACGCTGTGAGCGCCGATGTCGAAATTGCGCGTCTCGACGCCGTTGCCCCATTAACGGTGACCCTGCGCGATGCTGATGATGCTGTCATCGCTAAGAGCGACACACTGACGCAGATTGATGAGCATACATATGTGGCGATTGCCGCCGTACAACTGGATGCAAATAGCAAATACAGCGTAGTCGTCACCAGCGATACCGATGTTGACTTCCGCCTAAAAGTACGCGAAGCTGAAGCCATCACCACGCCTGATGAAGCCGATGACGCGACAGATACGCAAGCCGCTGATGTCGCCTCTGTCGAGACAATCGACGAACTGGCAGAGCGTAGTGCGCCGGTTGTCGGATTAGATGTGGGTAATCGTGCGCCTGATTTCACCGTGACGCGCATCAACGGCGAGGCGGTCAGTCTTGCGGATTTGCGCGGTGAAGTCGTCCTGCTCAACTTCTGGGGGACGTGGTGCGGGCCTTGCCGCCGCGAAATGCCGGAATTCCAGAACGTCTACGAAGCCTATCAAGATCAGGGCTTCACAATTTTGGCACTAGCTGTGCGCGATAACGAAGCCGCTGTGCGCGCGTTTCAGGATGAATTCGGGCTGACATTCCCGCTGGCACTGGATACAGGTAACCAGATTAACGATCAATACGGCATTCGCCAGCAACCCAGCACGCTGATCATCGATCAGGAGGGTGTGATTGTCTTCAAGAACTTCGGCATCGTGCTAGAATCGCAGGTCTCGGATGTGATTAGCCCGCTCCTGACGACTGCTGACGACGGCAACGAGAGTTAACGTCCGCGCATGAAGCGCATCGTGTATCTGATGGGCGCAATCCTCAGCACGGGGATTGCGCTCGTGCTGGTTATGGTGGCGGGCTTGCCCCAACGCGCTGATTACACCGGCACAACCTTCCCCGCATTCGGCGCAGTCGCGCCTGAAATTGGCTCGCTGGCACCGCCCTTCACCCGCCCGACGCTGGCGGGGCAATCGTTCGATTTGCTCGACCTGCGCGGGGAGACGATCATCGTCAACTTCTGGGCGACGTGGTGTGCCCCCTGCTATGCTGAGATGCCCATCCTACAGGACATCTATGCCACTAATGACATCCGCATGGTGGGCGTGAATATGGGTGAGGCTGCCGCTACTGCCCAACGCTGGGTCGATGAATTCGGCTTGAGCTTTGATATTGTGCTTGACCAACAGCGGGCAATTGTGGCATTGTATCGTTTGCGAGGACAACCATCGACCTATGTGATTGATCCCGATGGGGTGATTACGCATATCTTTTATGGCGCGGTGAGTCCTGCGACCTTGCAAAACGCTATTGACACCCATTGGAGAAAATGAGGGCTTGACCGATGAGCAACGCGACACCCGAAAAATCGACATCCTCGTGGGGCTATCGCCTCAACGTCTGGCTGTATCAATTCTCTAAAAATTGGCTGTATGTCTTTCTGGCGGTGCTGGGCACGTATGCGATTTTACCGTGGGTCGCGCCGGTGTTGGCGAATGTTGGCTTAACCGGCCCGGCGAAAGCCATTTACACCATCTACAGCCCGATGTGCCACCAACTCGGCTTTCGGTCGGTGTGGTTGGGGGGCGATCAACTCTTTTACCCGCGTGAGATCGTCGGTGTCGAGAACATCGCCTCTTACGAAGATTACGCGGCAACGATTGATGCGATTAACGTCGGCGCGGCGCCGGATAGCTTCGAGCCGGAGTTCTGGCTTCCGGCACGGCAATTCCGCGGTAACGAGACAATGGGCTACAAAACCGCCATCTGTGCGCGTGATGTGGCGATTTACGCCGCGATGTTCATTAGCAGTTTGATCTACGCCATCCCTTACGTGCGCCGTCGCCTGCGCCCGATCCCGATTTTGCTATATCTGGTGATTGGCATGGGGCCGATCGGCATCGATGGCTTCAGTCAGTTGCTCAGCTATCCCCCCTTTGAATTCTGGGAAGTGCGCGAGACTGCGCCCTTCTTCCGCGTGGCAACGGGCGCGATGTTCGGCTTGATGAATGCCTGGCTTGCCCTGCCCTATATCGAAATGTCCTTCGCGGATACGCGCCGCCAACTCGCGGAGAAGTTCCGCAAGGCTGATCTGCCAATCCCGCAGTGAGGGCAGACGCGAAGCATCAGGCAGGCGTATGAGGATCGTTTATTGGCAACGCTCACGAGAGCGCGTATCATAGGGCGCATGAACACATTATCGCGATTTTTATTCTGGACTCTTATCGGGCTGGCAGTCATGCTGGGCGGGTGCAACATGGCACAGGCAACCCCTGTGCCGGTTGTCGAGGCGACAGTGCCGTATGTGCGTGTGGCACAGGTCGTGACGGCGACGCCGATTACAGGGGGCGCGGGTGTCGCGTCATCAACGCGTGATCTGCACAGTATCGCCACCAACACGCTCCCGCCACCGCCACCAACCGCGCAACCGACGCGCTCGCCTTACACCTGTGGCACTGCACCCACTGGCGAACACATGCAACACGAAGTCGTCGCCAATGTCGATTATGCGAGCAAACAAATCACCGTCGCCCAACGGTTGACGTATTACAACGAACATGATGTCGCGTTGAACGATTTAGTGCTGGACGTGCATCCCAACGTCTGGGAAGATGTCTTCGCCCTAGATAGTCTACAACTCAATAGCACCGATGCCTATCACAACCTAGAAGCCAACCGCCTGACAGTCTTTTTGCCCGCGCCGATGAATCCCGGCTGTGCAGTCACGCTGGATTTGCGCTTCACGATCAATGTGCCGCGCATCGCGCTGGGCTTCACGGCGATCAAGGGCTACTTCGGCTATGGCGACCGTCAGCTTAATCTCAGCCTGTGGTTGCCGACAGTCGTGCCGCGCTTCAATAATCGCTGGCTGTTACACGATACGCAGACGATCGGTGAGCAAACGGTGCTAGAGCTAGCCGACTGGGACGTGACGCTCAACGTGAGCAATGCCGCCGATAGTCTCGTGGTCGCCGCCCCCGGCACGCAGATTCAGACCGATGCGACGCAGTGGCGCTTCATCTTCGAGAGTGGGCGCGATTTTCCGGTTAGCATGAGCGAAAACTATCGCGTTCTCCAGCAGACGACGCGGCAGGGTACTGTGGTCGAGCTTTATCACTTTGGTGATACGGTGCGCTTCCTCGATAGCGGCGGCACGGTCGATGGTGCGCCGCACACGCTACAGGTTGCGGTCGAATCGACCGAACAATTCGCGTCTTTGTTCGGCGCGCTGCCTTACGAGCGCGTGCTGGTAGTGCAGGGTGATTTCCCCGATGGCATGGAATTCAGCGGTCTGGTCTACGTCAGTACCAACTGGTTCTATGGCTTTGAGGGTGGCGTGCAAAATTACCTGACCGTCATCACCGTCCATGAGATCGCGCATCAGTGGTGGTATGCGCGTGTCGGTAATGATGCGGCATTTGCCCCATGGCTGGATGAAGCTCTCGCTACCTATAGCGAGTATATCTACCTTGAGGAATTCCACCCCGCACAGAAAAACTGGTGGTGGTCGTTCCGCGTGGCGTGGTACAACCCGCAGGGCAGTGTCGATAGCAGTGTTTATGAATTCGAGAACGGGCGCGATTATATCAACGCGGTGTATCTGCGTGGCGTGCAGATGCTCCATAACCTGCGCGAAGATGTCGGCACGCAAGCCTTTTTCGATTTGTTAGCGGCGTATGCACAGGCAGGCGATGGTCAGATTGCCACGCCTGAATTATTCTGGTCGCTCTTCACGCCAGAACAGCTAGAAGCCACACGCGGCACGCGCACAGGCTTCCTCGCTAATCCGACAATCGTCAACCAACCGGACGAATGAGCGCCCAAAACGCGCTCAATCATATACGCGGACGAAGGTCAGCGGCACATAATCAATATCTGTACCGGCAATCGGCAAGCGCGTGATTGTGCCGTCTTGATTGCGATACATGCCCATGATGAGCGCATATGTCCCCGGCGGCGTATCCGCGGCGATGGTCAGCGTGTGTGGGTCGATGATGATGTCGTCGGCTTCCCACGTCGTTGTCGGGCGCGTCCATTCGGCAGGCATTGCGTCCGATGCGGCGTAGCGCGTCAGTGTCGCTAAATCGACGACCTGCGCGAACACGACGTAATCCTCGCGCATAGGGCGCACCTGTCGCCAGTAAAACGTGACATCCAGCGCTGTACCCCGCTGGACACTGAGCGTATCGACATCATAGCCGATTAGTTGCGCCTGTCGGTTAAACGTGATGCTCTGCGGACTCGGCACGTCAAAGCGACTGGGGTGCGTTTGCAGGCGAACAGTATCCAGCGCGTGCATGTCTGCGCCATCAGCGATCGTCATCCGCTCGCCCGTCGGCAGGTGATACCAACCGAGACTCACCGTCAGGTTAGTGGGGGCGTAGGTGTGGGGTGGAATACGCACAGCAATCGTGTTTTCCCATGCGTGACCGGCCTCTAGCTCGCTTGTGAGCAGAAGCCCTTGCCCCGGATACATATCACGCTGAGCCAGACGCACGCCTTCCGGCGTGAGCAGATGAACGAACAAGCTCCAGTTGCGGCGCGTAGGTGCGACAATTTGCATATCAGCCGTGATGATAACGTACTCATCGGGGTGAACAGTCGGCGTTTGTACGTCGATATTCGCGATGCCGATTGCGCCGCCCGCCTCATCGGGCGCATGAAAAGTGATCGCGGGTTCAATCGTGTCAATCGCTGGCGGCGGGGTATATAAAGGACGGATGAACAGAAAAGGCGCGAGCAGGGCGATCGTCAGGAAGTAGGCGCTTGTTCCCGTCAGCACGATTGATCGCAGGCGATGCGACCAGACCCACGTCAAGCCGACAGCCATCCACAGCGAGACGCTCGACAGCGTGATGAACAGCAAACGCCCCTGTGATGCCGGTGTGAGCGATGTCCAGCGCGTGTACGAGATAAACGCGATCACTGGATACAATAGCGTGATCGCCACCGCGCCCCACTGCCGCCGATCCCAGTCTGCGCGATAAACGCGCACGAGCAAGAAGGCGAGTGCGCTCAGCAAAGCGATACCGCCGATGAGGTTGAATACGGTATACACCGCACCACTCATGCTGACGTTCATCCCGCCGAAGAAGCCCCACCATGCCCGTAAGAAGCTCTCGCGCTCTGCCCATATTTGCACCCAATCTGCCGGTACTGTGCGTCGCCCCGCCATGCCGAGAAAGGCTTCGAGTCCCGTCGGGTCGCCGTAGCGGACGTAATTGCGCCAGTACCACCAGCCCGCTATTGCAATCGTCAACCCGCCGGAGACTGCCCCGCCGACGACGAACGGTCGCCAATCACGGAAGCGCCAGCTGAGCGTGGCGAGAATCACCGCGACGAAGGGAATCAACACGCCGATGCTGAGCTTCGACAGGATGCCGCAACCGACGACGACCCCGATCAGCGCGTAATCACGCCATGACGGGCGTTTCTCAGCTTTCCACAGGCGAATCAACAAGAGGACTAGCAAATTGCCCATCAAATTCGATAGATTGTCGTTGTTCACTGCCGCGCCAACGAAGATGAACATCGGTAGGAAGGCTGTCAGCGCCGCCGACCCCCACCACAGATAGGCTTGCTCTGGGAATAGCTCGCGCGCGGTGTAATACGTGACGACGATCACGCCGCTACTGAGCATGAACGACAAGAGGCGCAAGAGATAGACCGCGATCACGTTGCCATCCCATGTGGTCGTCGGCATGACCATGTTGGCATTGCCATCGGGCAGGACGAAGCCAATATCTGCATGAGCGTTGACGCGGCGCGATGTGTCCAGATCGCTGAGATCAAGCGGGCGGATGAGCAATGCCCCTAGCAGATGATAAAGCGGGGGCTGTGCGCCCTGTTGCCGCCAATCAGCGTTCGGGTTATCCGGGTTCATCGGCGGTAGGGCGAAATTGTTCTCGCTTAAATAATGAATCATCGGATAGTGCAAAATCTCATCCGAGGCTTCGTAGGGCGGTGTCGCCCAGCTATAAAGACCGTGCAAGCCGGTGTAGAGGATCAATATCAGTATCAAGATTCGGCGTGGGGGCATAGCTGACCTTCATCTACAGTGTTCGTGTCACATCCCGACGGCGCATTATAGCACTCGTCTGTCATTGTGCTATGCTCATCCCGTCAGCGTCTACTAAGTGGGATAATCGTGCAAAGTATGTTATCTAATTTGTGAAATTTCACAAAAGAAAATGTATGCGTGTCAAATATCATAGTTTTTAAGTGATATTGTTCCTTTGTCTACCAATCTATAACCGCCTATGATCATCTTGTGATATGTCACAAAGTTAGGTCGCTGTTTGTTGCAAGATACATGACATCGCGTTATCATACAGGTATATATTTACCGCTACTTATTCCCAGTTTCATAAAATTAGTGATTTTCTAGGTTTATAAATGGTTTTTTCAAGATTTGCGCGTCCTTATGAAGATAGTCAGGCACCGCGTCTGCGCCTCACGATCGAAAATGTGAGTCTGCGTTTCGGTGGTGTAAGAGCGCTCACGGATGTCAGCATGCACGCTGAACCCGGCGAGATTTTCGCGATTATCGGCCCGAATGGGGCGGGTAAAACGAGTATGCTCAATTGTATTTGTGGTTTATATCGCCCCCAAGAAGGGCGTATTTTATATGGGGATACCAACCTCGTCAAAACTGCACCTAATCGCTTACCGCACCTCGGCATTGCTCGCGCTTTCCAAAATATCGAACTCTTCAGCCATATGACCGTCCTCGATAACTTGATGCTGGGGCGGCATATCCACATGAAGAAGAATATCCTCAGTGCGCTTGTCTACTGGGGTGCTGGACAGCGCGAGGAGATCGAACATCGTAAATTTGTCGAGCATGTTATCGACCTGTTAGAAATTCAACATATTCGTAAAGAACCGGTCGGCACACTGGCATATGGCTTGCAGAAGCGCGTCGAACTGGGACGGGCGTTGAGCATCAACCCCGGCATAATCCTGCTTGATGAACCGATGGCCGGCATGAACGTCGAAGAAAAAGAAGACATCGTGCGTTACGTCCTCGACATCAACGAAGAATGGGGCGTGACGGTCGTCTTGATCGAACACGATATGAGCGTGGTGATGGACATCAGCGATCGTGTTGCTGTTCTCGATTTCGGACGGTGCATCGGCATGGGGACACCCGATGAAGTCCGCCAGAATCTCGCCGTCATTCAAGCCTATTTGGGAGAACAGGAGGCTTAAGCATGTCTGTGGATACGTTACCAAAGTTACTGCGCGAGAACGCCAAACGCTTTGGCGATAAGATGGCTCTGCGCGAGAAGCGCTTCGGCATCTGGCAATCCTTTACATGGAAGCAATATCATGATCGGGCGCGGAACTTCGCGCTGGGCTTGCACGATATGGGCTTTACTGAAGGTGACCGGATTGCAATCATTGGGGATAACCGCCCTGAGTGGGTCATTGCCGAAGTCGCCGCGCAGACACTCGGCGGTGCATCGATGGGTGTGTATCAAGATAGCGTGATCGAAGAAGTCGCTTATCTCGCAACTGCCGCTAACGCTAAGTTCATCGTTGCCGAAGATCAAGAGCAGGTCGATAAACTGCTGGAAATCTGGGATATGCTGGATACGGTACAGGCCTTAATCTTCTATGATCCCAAAGGCTTACGTAATTACACTTACGATCATCTCGTCCCCTATCCCGATGTCGAAGCGCGTGGGATGAACGTCAACGATGCCCAGCCCGCGCTCTATGATCAGTTTGTCAACAGTACCACATCATCCGATGTCGCCATCATCTCGACTACATCCGGCACGACCAGCAAGCCCAAACTCGCACAAATCACACACCGCAATCTGATCTCGATGGCAGAAGGCATGACCAAGGTCGATGGCTTCCAACAAGATCATCAGTTTGTGTCTTTCTTGCCGCTGGCATGGATTGGCGAGCAGATGATGTCGATGGCTTGCGGCATGTACAAGGGCTTCGCCCTCAACTTCCCGGAAGAGCCGGAGACAGTACCGATTGACCTGCGCGAGATCGGGCCGCACATTATGTTTGCCCCGCCGCGTATCTGGGAGAATTACCTGAGCGAAGTGCAGGTCAAGATCGAGGATGCTGATTGGTTCAAAACCGCGATGTTCAACCGAGCGATGAAGATCGGCTACCGACTGGCGAACAAACGCTTCAATCAAGAGCCGTTCACACAGGTCGATAAGTTCCTCAACTGGCTGATACGCTTGCTCGTATTCGGCAATTTGCTCGATCAATTGGGCTTGCGTCAGATTAAGTGGGCATATACCGCTGGTGCGGCACTAGGCCCGGACGTGTTCCGCTTCTTCCATGCAATGGGTGTGAACCTCAAGCAGGGTTACGGACAGACCGAGACGACCGGTATTTGCGTATTGCACGAAGATGGCGATATTAAATTCCAGACTGTTGGGCGACCGGTGCCGGGGGCAGAACTGAAGATTGATGATGATAGTGGCGAAATTCTGGTACGCGGCCCGATGTGCTTCATCGGCTATTATCAGAACGAAGAGGCGACGCAGGGCACGATCACCGATGGTTGGGTACATACGGGTGATGCCGGTTATCTCGATGATGACGGGCACTTGATCGTGATCGACCGTGCGAAAGACGTGATGACCCTGCACGACGGCACCAAGTTCTCGCCGCAATTTATCGAAAATAAGCTGAAGTTCAGCCAGTACATCACCGAAGCTGTGGTCTTTGGCGGTGGTGATTACCCCTATGTGACCGCGATGATCAATATCGACTTCAACAACGTTGGCAAATGGGCTGAAAACAACAAGCTCAGCTATACGACCTATACCGATCTCGCGCAGAAAGACCCCGTTTACGACTTGATCGTGCAGGATGTGCGGCGCACCAATCAGGATTTGCCCGATGCGGCGAAGCTCCAGCGTTTTTTGCTCTTGCATAAAGAACTGGATGCGGACGATGCCGAGTTAACCCGCACGCGCAAAGTACGCCGTGGCTTTGTCGCCGAGCGTTACAAAGAGATCATCGACGGGCTGTATAGCGGCACGAACTCGCTTGATTTGCAGACAGCGATCACGTATCAGGACGGTCGCACGCAAGAACTGGACATCACACTCCGGATTGATGACGTGGAGACCGGACAAATCCGGCAACCGCTGGCGGCGGCCGGCGATTGAAGCCGTCAGTACGCCAGACAACAATGACACCACGTCTTTTATAGAAAAATTGTTATTTACAGGTACAGATACTCATGGCGACAACACAAGCACAAGATACCCTTCCGATTTATTCGAAAGTGTTGAAATGGTTGCGCGAGAATCAAGGGCTGGCAATCTTGATTGCACTGGCGGCGACGTTCATGTTCTTCATCCTGCGCGAAGCCTTCAGCAGTCCGCGTGATATGCTCAAATTCGTTCGCTTGACCTACGCCGGACTTACCGATGGCGCACTGCTAGCCCTGATCGCGCTCGGTCTGGTGCTGGTGTTCAAATCCACCGATGTGATCAACTTCGCCCATATGGAATTTATGCTACTGGGTGGGTTCATCGGCTATCAATTCCTCATCTGGTTCGAGCCACTGATGCAGTCCGGTTTTGTCAGCACCTTGCCGACAAGTATGCAACAGCCGATCGTCGTGTTTTTAGCCATATCAGGCATGATTGGCGTGTCGGTCTTGATCGGCATCATCCTCGAGCGTTTGATCTTGCGCCCGTTGATCGGCGAGCCGGTGATTTCGGTCATCATGGTGACAATCGGCCTGAGCAATATCTTCCATGCGATTGTCGGCTCAATCTGGGGGACGCTCCCGCAAAAATTGCCGGTCGAAGTGATACCGGATGATATGTTCACCGAAGCTGGCCGGTTTGAAATTGCGCTTGAAGGCGCACGCCGTCCGGTATTCTTATCGCACGAAAATCTCGTGCTGATTGCGCTCGTGCTGATGATCACGGCTTTGCTCTTGCTCTTCTTCCAGCGCAGTAAATACGGCATTGCGATGCGGGCGGCGGCGGACGATCAACAGGCGGCGATGAGCATGGGCATCAGCATCCGTGTGGTGTTTGCCTTTGCGTGGTCGCTAGCGGCTGTCACGGCGGCGATTGCGGGCTTGATGATCGGCGAAACGTCGGTTGGGGTCAGCGCGCAGGAGATTCCGGTCGTCGGCTTGCGGGCTTTCCCCGTGATTATTCTCGGCGGTCTTGATTCGATTTCGGGTGCGATCCTCGGCGGTTTGATTATCGGACTCGTCGAAGTCTACACTGGCGGTTATCTCGATCCATCGTTGAAGAACATCGCGCCCTACGTCGTGCTACTGATCATATTGATGGTGCGTCCGTATGGGCTATTCGGTCAAGAGATTATCGAGCGCGTATGAGCGCAGGGACTTGATGAACGGGGCAATCATCAGCGATGCCCCGGATACCGATCATTTATTTGAAAAATATCTCATTTATTGGAAGATAACATCATGCCTACTCAATCCGGTATATTCCACGAAGATTATGCGTCTGATTTTCAATTGCGCCCGACAACTATGCAACGGGTGCGGATTGCGTTTGTCGCTGTTTTACTGATTGCTATCCCGTTCATCCTCGATCCTACCGGTATGCGTATCGCCAACCGCATTATGATCGCGATTATCGGTGCGGTGGGATTGAATATCCTGACGGGGTATACCGGGCAGATCAGTCTCGGGCAGGGGGCATTTCTGGCGATTGGTGCGTATGCCTGTGGTTTGTTACTCGTGCCAATGGCGGGGGTCGAAACGCTCGATTTTCCGGCATTGTTCAACTGGCTCGAGGCCCCGATCAGGGCGCTAGCCGCCGCTCAGGTGCCATGGTTCATCGCGCTCTTCCTCGCGGCTTTCATCACTGCGGTGCTGGGTGGGCTGTTCGGCTTACCATCCTTGCGTCTCAAAGGCTTATATCTCGCAGTGGCGACGCTCGCCGCCCAGCAAATTGTGGAGTGGGTCATCATCAACTGGGACCCGATTGACGGTGAGCTTGACGGTCGCACGACGGACGCGCTCAACATTCCGACGACGCGCCTGTTGGGCAACGAAGGCTGGCAATTGAACAACAACGAATACGCCTTCTACTGGTTCGTGATGGTGATTGCGGTCATCGTCGTCATCATGGCGACTAACTTATTCCGCACGCACATCGGGCGCGCCTTTATCGCCATTCGCGATCAAGATATTGCCGCCGAAGTGATGGGCGTGAACATCTTCCGCTATAAAGTGCTCGCGTTCGCTGTCTCGTCGTTTTTGGTAGGGCTTGCCGGCGCACTAACTGCCTTGCACAGCACATCAATCAGCTTTGAGCGCTTCACAATTGAAGTCTCGATCGAATATCTGGCGATGATTATCATCGGCGGTTTAGGCTCGGTATCGGGCTCGGTTTACGGGGCGGTCTTCGTCATCCTGCTACCGGAGTTCATCCGCTCAACCGGCGATGCGTCCCTGCCCATCATCGCGAATATGCTGAACGCGCTGAATATCGAAGCGAATATCAATAACTTCTTCCTCACCGTGTTGCCCTTCTTACAGCAGGGGGTATTCGGCTTGGCGATTGTGCTGATTCTGGTCACAGAGCCAGGCGGCATCCGTAAAATCTGGCAAAATATCAAAGATTACTTCCGATTATTCCCATTCGATTACTAGCGGTCGTCTGGCTTCAGCCATGTGATTTAGCCCGCATCTGCGGGATAAACAATTATTTATCTGTCGTTAAGGGAGGTCACATCGCCCCATCACATTGTACAGTTGTCAACAATTTTGTTTGTCAAATTATAGTTTTACAGGAGAAATCACACACATGAATAAGAAATTTATTTCACTCTCGCTGGTTCTCGTGCTGGTCTTCGCGTTGTTCGGCGTTGCCAATGCACAGGATGAAGAACCGATCACCGTCGGCGCACTGTTCGATCTCAGCGGCGCGACGGGTGACGTCGGCACGCCCTATGCTGAGGGTGTCCTCGCGTATGTGGATTGGCGTAACGAGAACGGCGGTATCAACGGTCGCCCGATCGACCTGCTATCGCAGGACTATGCCTACAGCGTCGAAACTGCTGAGACACTCTACAATCAATATGTTGAAGATGGTGCGATTGTGTTCCTCGGTTGGGGGACGGGCGATACCGAAGCTCTGCGCGGGCGCATCGCAGAAGATGAAATTCCCTTCATCTCGGCATCTTACAGCACCAACCTCAACGATCCTGATGGCGAAGCACCGTATAACTTCATCGCCGCAACCAGCTATAGCGATCAATTGGTGATCTTGATGATGCATATGCTGGATGAATGGGTGGCAGATGGCAACGCGCCGGAAGATATGGTCGTCGTCGTCTTCCACAATGATAGCCCCTTCGGTACGTCACCGCTGGGTGATGGCGAAGCCTACGTTGAAGAAGCAGGCATCGGCGGCTTCGATGGCATCCCGATGCCGCGTGGCGCGACTGACTTCACCGCTGAATTGTCGCAAGCCGATGATCTGGGTGTGACGCACATCGTCGTGCAAAATGTCTCTAGCCCAGCGGCACTGCTGGCAAGCAACGCGCTTGACTTCTTCGGTGATCCTGAATTCTACGAATTCGGTTGCTTGAACTGGTGCGCGGACGAACTCTTCGTTGAACTGGCAGGCGAAGCCGCAGAAGGCACACTGGGCGCGATCCCCTTCACTCCGACCACGGTTGAAGTGCCAGGGCAGGGAATCCCGCGTGAGATTCTCGGCAGTCAAGAAGCGCTCGAAGAAGCGACCCTGCACTTCACACAGGGCTGGGCATCGATGGACTTGATGGCTGAAGCGATGGCACGCACCCTCGATGACGGTATGGAACTGACGGGCCCCAACATCCGCGCCACCCTGCAAGCTATGGATGGCTACGATAACGGCGGTCTCTCCGCACCGTATGACTTCTCGCCGGACGATCACCGCGCCAACCGCGCCCTCGTGATTTACGAAGTTGAGGACGGAGTCTGGGTGGAAGATAGCGAACTCATTGATCTGCGCGCTGAAGAAATGATGGGCGAAGACGACGAATAAGCACACTTTTGATCCTAACATCACGTCATGGGCACGCGCGATCCGGTATCCGCGTGTCTGTGGCGTATAGCTAGTTATTCTGGATATGACTACTCATGCAAATCGATAAAACGAAAAACGATGCGCTCTTATTGATTAATAATATCGAAGTGATCTACGACGACATCATTCTCGTCCTCAAGGGCATGTCGATTGCTGTACCACCGGGCAAGATTGTCGCTCTGCTGGGGTCGAACGGGGCGGGTAAATCGACCACACTGAAGGCGATCAGTGGCTTGCTCAAGCCGGAAGATGGGGAAGTCACCGATGGCGAGATTCTTTACAACGGCGATCCGATTCACAATCGCGATGCCGCTGACATCGTGCGGCGGGGGATTTTTCAAGTCATGGAAGGTCGCCGC
This sequence comes from Anaerolineae bacterium, assembly GCA_034437755.1. GTDB lineage: Bacteria > Chloroflexota > Anaerolineae > Aggregatilineales > Phototrophicaceae > JAUZRW01. The sequence continues at coordinate 16,192 of DAOTTV010000055.1, forward strand.
ATCTTCGAGCATTTGACTGTCGAAGAGAACTTGAAAGCCGGCGGTTATACGATCAGCGATCGCTCGCTCGTGCGTGGGCGCATCGACCTGTGCTATGAATACTTCCCGCGTCTGGCAGAGCGCAAGCATCAGGTGGCGGGCTTCTTATCTGGTGGTGAACAGCAGATGCTAGCGATCGGGCGAGCGTTGATGGCACAACCGACGCTGATGCTCCTCGATGAGCCATCGCTGGGCTTAGCGCCCTTGCTGGTGCAAAACATCTTCGACATCATCAACCGCATCAACAAAGAGCAGGGCACGACGATCTTGCTCGTGGAGCAAAATGCCAATATCGCGCTCGGCATTGCCGATCATGCGTATATCATGGAAAGCGGACGCATCGTCCTCGATGGCACGCCGACCGACCTCAAGAATAACGCCGATGTGCGCGAGTTCTATCTCGGTTTGACGGACGTTGGCAAGCGCAAGAGCTATAAAGATGTCAAGCATTATAAGCGGCGCAAACGCTGGTTATCATGAGGCAATCGGACGACGCGTGCAGGCGCTCATTGGCTGTTCTGCTGGTCGTCCGCGTCTAGCTTTTGCCAAGTGGTAAAATCATCACAATACGCGCACATATCCGGCGGACTCTCGTCCGGCGCGGTGAAGAGCGTCTGCCCACAGTTGGGACAACGCCAGCGAATGATTGTCGTCGCTTGCACGTCGGGTTCATTATCATGAGGAGTGTTGGAAAACATCATCACATTATCTTATGGGAATCATCATACCGAAGGTACTACCCTGTCCTTCTTCGCTTTGTACATAAACACTGCCATCGTGTGCCTCAGCGACTGATTTGACAATCGCCAAGCCTAAGCCACTGCCGCGCACGCTCTGTTCGCTGGGGTCAACGCGATAGAAGCGATCGAATAGGCGCACCTGTGCGCGCAGGGGAATGCCGGGCCCCGTATCGCGGACTTCAAAATGTAAATAACCTTCATTCGGGAAGACAGCACAGGTCACTTTGCCATCTGGCGCATACTTGGCAGAATTATCGAGATAGTTGTGTAGGGCGCGGTTCATCCAATCGCGGTCGAGGCGCACGAAGGTCGGTGTGTCCTCGTCAATCTCTAACAAGAGTTCGATATTGCGCTCATACATCAGCGGCATACTCTGCGCCGTGATCTCGAACACCATCTCGCGCACGTCGATCTCTTCCACGCTGATGAAGTAACCACTCTCCATCTTTTCGATATGCAACAGATCGTCAATCAGTTTTTGCACGCGCCCGATGCCGGTCTGGGCAATGCCGATGACTTCGTTCATTGTCTCGTCTGGCATGTCGATCATGCTCTCGAGCATGTAAATCGACTTCTGCGTCACGCTTAGCGGGTTCTTCATATCGTGTGCCGCCGCCTGTATGAACTGCACGCGCGCGACTTCGGCTTCTTTGATGTGCGTGATGTCCTGTAGCACGATAACCCACCCATCATCGTTGATGTCGCTGGTCACCTGCGTCGTCACTTTCACCGGCGAGACCTGTACGGCTATTTCGCGCCCATCGACAAGCGGCACCGTGAAATTCTTGCGTGCCTGATCGTCATCGGCGAGGGCTTGGAGCAATTGCTCGCGCACGTTGACCTGTATCTGTGCCTCGCGCACCGGTATGCCGATCAAGTCCCTGGGGTCAATGTCGAGCATCACGGCCGCCGCGTGGTTGACGAGGCTAATCCGCCCGTTTTGATCGGTCGCGAGGATGCCATCCGCCGTCGAATAAAGAATCGCGTTCAAGCGGCGCTCGTTTTCGACGTGTTGCTCATGCAGGCGAGCGTTATCGATGGCTACGCCGACGGTATCAGCGATCGAGCGCAGGACTTCGCCCAAATCCTCGTTGAAGCGATTGGGACGGTGACTCATGATGCTGAGGATGCCGATAATTTTGCCGCGCGCGTGCATCGGGGCCATCGCCAGCGACTTAAAATGCTCTTCACGAAAGCTGTTGACAGCGTATTCTTCATCAGGTGTCAGATTGTTATTGATGAGGACGGTGTTCTGTGTGATGACATCGCCGGACATGCCTTCGCCCATGGGGATACGCATCGGGTTCTCTTTCACAAAGTCATTGAGCCAACCAAGTTGGGCGCGCAGGACGACTTCTTGCGCCTGCTCGTCAATCAAGCTGATGCCGGCGGCTTCTGCACCGAGGACGGTGGTCACCGCTTCGAGCGCGGTGTTGAGTGTCGCATCTAAATCGAGCGAGTGTCCGACGGATGCCGCGACCATGTTAATCGCTGAGATTTGATCGACACGGCGTTTGATCTCTTGATTGAGCAATTGATTCTGATGTAAAAGGCTTGGTTGTGACATGAATAATGCGCCTATTCGCAACCCTATCTTATTAACGCTAGTTTAACTGAAATTGCTTGTCAGGGATAGTCCTGCTATAGTCTACTACGAGTTTACACACATACAGGATAAAAATTTATGACTTTCAATGTTACGGACGTTCGCGATCAGTTTCCATCCTTGCATCAGCAAGTCGATGGCGTGACTCCTATTTTCTTCGATAACCCCGCCGGTACGCAAGTCCCTCAGCGAGTGATCTCGGCAGTGAGCGATTATTACCTGCACAAAAATTCAAATCAGGGCGCGGCATATGCCCGCAGTCAAGCGACGGATGCCATGGTCTACGAGGCACGCGCGTTAATGGCTGATATGCTTCATGCCGATCGCCCTGAAGAAATTGTCTTCGGCCCCAACATGACCACCCTCAATTTTAACCTCAGTCGGGCAATCGCCCAAACCCTGCCCGATGATGCCGAAATCGTGCTGACCAAGATGGATCATGATGCGAATATCGCACCGTGGCTGACCATCGCTCGCGATCATGACTGGACGGTGAAATGGGTCGAACTCAATACTGAGGATGGCACGCTGGATATGGCGAGCTTTGAAGACGCGCTGAGTGAGAAGACGCGCCTCGTCGCCGCCGTCCACGCCTCCAACGCGCTAGGGACAATCAATCCCGTTGCACAAATGGCAGAGATGGCGCATCAAGTCGGCGCGTTGTTCGTCATGGATGCGGTACAATCCGCCCCGCATCTGTCGATTGATGTGCATCAGCTGGGCTGTGATGTGGTGCTTTGCTCGGCGTATAAGTTCTTTGGGCCACATATCGGCGTGATGTGGGGGCGCTATGACCTGCTCGAATCCCTGCCCGCTTACAAGGTGCGTCCGGCGAAGGATGTCACGCCTTATCGCTGGGAGAGCGGCACGCCTAGCTTCGAGACCATCGCCGGAACAGCCGAGGCGGCGCGTTATCTCGCATCCTTCGGCGATGACACGCCCCACGCCGATTATACCGGACGCGCTCTGCATTTCCACAATGCCTTCACTACCTTGCAAGCCTACGAGAATCAGTTGTCCGCGCAATTGTTGACGGGTCTAACAGCCTTACCCCATGTCACAGTCGCCGGCATCACCGCTACCGACCGCGTACATCAACGAGTGGCGACCGTCTCCTTCATGGTCGATGGTATGACTCCGCTGGATGTCGCAACGCAGATGTGGGAGCAACATCGCATTCAAGTCTGGAAGGGCAATTACTACGCTGTCGAAGTCATGAACGCTTACGATCAGAGTGAACAAGGCATGGTGCGCGTGGGTGCTGTCCACTATAACACCGCCGCCGAGATTGACCGCTTCCTCAACGCGCTGGAAGCCATCAGCTAACGTGCCTCTGCGCCCGACGAAGCGATGCGGGACGATGGTCGCTTCGTCGGCGCGGATGACCATCAACCGCCGATGTAATACATCTCGACTTTCTTGTGGGATTGCCCCGCGACTGACGAGCGAATCTCTGAATAGCGATCAGTGCGTTGTTGCCATTTGCCCGTGATTAAATCCGCGCGTTCTGCGTCACTGGCACCGGCGCGTAGGGGCGTTTTCAGGTCTGTGCCTTCGGTGACGTGGCGGGTATCCTGTGCGCGCACGTCTTCGCCAATCTGCACCAGATTCTCACCCGGTGCGACAGGCTTCAGGATTTCCACTTCACCTTTATCGAGCGCCTGCGTCTGTTCGATCATCACGACCGCATCCGCACTCTCGGGTAACATCGCCCCCGTGTGGATTTCGACCGTTTCGCCGCTCTTGAGCGTCATATCCAGCTGTGTGCCCATCTCGACTGCGCCGACCGTTAGTTTCAAAAGGCGTAAGCCTTTTGCAGGGTGTGGGACAGCGTCCCACTTTGCACAACGTGTACACATGAGCCTTTGCAAAAAGTGGACAAGGTCAAGGAACGACAGTTGCTCATGGGGGCAACACCATTACAAGCCATGTGCAATCGCGCTTGATCTTTTGCGCGAATAGCGATTTGCCGATAAGATGTCCATATAGTCACAATATGAATGAGAGATGATAAGAGATAAACCCCATGCTCGCGATAACGTCTGCCTGTGCTTTAATCGGGCTTGAAGGTCACATTGTCGAAGTCCAAGTCGATTTCAACCCCCGTGCTCAGATACCGTCATTTACAATCGTCGGCTTGCCAGATACCGCCGTGCGCGAGAGCCGGGAACGAGTGCGCTCTGCTATCAAAAACTCTGGCTTGCGCTTCCCAGCGAAGGGCTATGTCGTCAATTTGAGTCCGGCGGATATCCCCAAGCAAGGGCCGGTCTATGATCTGGCGATTGCGGTCGGCGTGCTGGCGGCAACCGATCAGATTGATATCGATCAGGTAGAGAACGCGATGTTCGTCGGCGAACTCTCGCTTGATGGGCGCATCCGACATGTGAACGGCGTGTTGCCGATGGCGTATGCCGCCCGACAAGCTGGGCTAGAGACGATTTATGTGCCAGCGGATGATGCCTCGCAGGCAGGCTTGGTCGAAGGCATTCGTGTGATCCCGCTGGAGACGCTGGGACAACTGGTCGAACATGCTTATGGGCTGAAGCCGATCGCACCATATCAGCATGTGCCAATCAAGCTGACGGACTTGCCCCTGCCGCCCAACATCACCGACTTCGCTGACATCAAAGGGCAAGAACACGTCAAGCGCGCCGTCGAGATTGCCGCCGCCGGTCATCATAACGTGCGGATGGTCGGCAGTCCCGGCGTGGGCAAGAGCTTGATCGCACGCGCGATGCCGGGCATCCTGCCATCGCTGACGATGGCGGAAGCGATCGACGTGACGCGGGTACATTCCGTCGCGGATAAACTGAACGGTGCTGGGCTGGTGCAGGCGCGTCCCTTTCAATCGCCACATCATACCATCAGTCAGGCGGGCTTAATCGGCGGTGGGTCGATTCCACGTCCGGGTGAAGTATCGCTCGCCCATCGCGGCTTGCTGTTTCTGGATGAATGTACAGAATTGCCCAAAAGCACGCTCGAAGTTCTGCGGCAACCGATCGAAGATAAAATTGTGACCATCAGTCGCGCGCGTGGCTCGGTCACGTTTCCGGCAAATTTCTTGTTGATTCTAGCGCATAACCCTTGCCCCTGTGGTTACTTGGGCGATACAACCCGCGTGTGTACCTGCACGCCCACGATGATCAAACGCTATATGTCCAAGCTATCAGGTCCCCTGCTCGATCGTATTGATATTCACATCGAAGTCCCGCGTGTGGAATACGATAAGTTGCTGGGCGATGAACGGGGCGAGGACTCGCAGGATGTGCGACAACGCGTCGAAGATGCGCGTGAACGCCAGAACGACCGCTTCGCCAAGATGCCGGACATCCACGCGAACGGTGATATGCGTACTGGCGACATTCAGACATTTTGCATCCTAAATGACGATGCACGCCAATTGCTCGATTTATCGGTGCGTAAGATGAAGCTCAGCGCGCGCTCCTATCACCGCGTACTCAAGCTCAGTCGGACAATTGCCGATCTCGCCGCATGCGATACGATCGCCGTCAAACACGTTGCCGAGGCGCTCCAATACCGCCCGAAAATGGATGATCTGTGAACAGGCTAAAGCGACCGCGAGGGTATGCGGTGTTGGTTGCAAGGTCGGTGGTAAACATCCCGCAGTTCGCCGTGAAACACCCCTTCGACAACGCGAAGGAGTGTTTGCTTTAATCCCCTGCCGCTTTTTCGTATTCGTCCTGTAGATAACGCATCGTCGCAGTTGCCAGCGTGATGAATTGCTTCATACCACTGCTGACCGGTGAGACTTCGATATATTCATCCAGTCGATGCGCGTTTCCGCCGCGTGTGATGCCGATGGTCACAGTCGGGCATCCGTGTGCCAGTGGGATATTCCCGTCAGTACTGCCCGTCTCCAGTGATCCGCGCACCCCAACTTGGTCAAGCGCGGCGAGCGACCCGCGCACCAGCGGATGCTTGCAGTCGATTGCGCCGGCGGGGCGGTTGCCGACAACTTCGACATCGAAGCGCAAGCCCGGCCGTTGAATACCATCGATGATGTCGTGGACTTGCTGACGGATGCGGTCGAGCGCTTCCTGCTCTTCGGAGCGTAGGTCGAGCCAGAGGCTTGCGGATGTACCAATCGCGTTGATAGCCTGTCCGCCGTCGATCATGCCGATATTGTAAGTGGTGCGCGGGCTAGTCGGCGGGACAATCCGCGAAATCTGCGCGCCGAGTTCTAAGATGCCGTGTACTGCGCTGGGACGACCGAAGTGCAACCAGCTATGTCCGCCGTCTGCGGTCGCGCGGATATGCATGCGGTGGACGGCGATGCCTGCGTGATAAATATGCCCGAACGCCAGCCCCTCAAGGTTGATAATTGCGCCGATTGCCGGTTTTAGTGCGTCGTAGGCGGCGCGGATGCCTTTCAGATCACCCAGACCTTCTTCGCAACTGGTCGCCACGAACCACACATCGCACGCCGGTTGATAGCCATTATCGACCATCCACTTGAGCAAGCCCAGCAAGCCTGCAACACCCATGCTGTTATCCCCCAGCCCAACGCCGTAGATCGTGTTACCGTCGCGCTGGATGCTGAGATCAGTATCCATCTGGAAGACGGTATCGGTATGCGCGACGACCATCAGGGCGGGTAGCGTGCGGTTCAAACCCGTATATACGCCGTAGACGTTCTTCGCGTCGTCAGTACGAATATCGTCTAAGCCGAATTGGGCAAATTGTCGGGCAAGGTAAGCCGCTCTCTGTTCCTCATGAAAGGTCGGCGCTGGGATTTGTTGTATACGAATACCTGCTTCTACCACCCAATCCGCCAATGCTGGCAGGGTACGCCAGTCGATGTTTTGATATTGTTGCTTCACCCACTGTTCCATACAAAAGTCTCCAATAAAACCAGCGCACGGCATCAGTTACCGTACGGTTCTTATTTTTTGTCAAGCTAACACAAATCTAAGGTTGGCTCAAGTGCATTTATGACCAATCGACAGGTGCGCGCGTTCGTGTGCTGTGCTATGTGGACGTTTGCACTTGATTGGAATCAAAAGAGCCGACCAACAACGGGTCGGTTTTTCGATAAGGCTCATGTGTACACGTTGTGCAAAGTGGGATACTGTCCCACACCCTGCAAAAGGCGTAAGCCTTTTGAAACCATTTGTTTTCAACGCTATGCGTTCAAAATGAACAAGGTCAAGGAACGGCAGTTCCTTGTGGGGGTGCGGGGGCAAAGCCCCTGCAACAAAAACCACGCGAAATCCCAAAGAGCCAATGACTATTGCACACATTCGACATAAGAGCGTTCGATAAGATCGAATGAACAGGTCGCGGTGGCGCTTATTGTGCTTTTAAGTCAGCGAGCTTGCTCATGAGGCGACTTTTACGACGGGCGGCGTTGCGCTTGTGGATCGTGCCACGACTCGCGAGTTTATCAATATCGCGGACGGCGCGGCGCACGGCTTGTTCCGCTTCTGTCACATCGCCAGCTTCGATTGCCTCGCGCGCTTTGTTCACCAGCGTGCGCGTGCGATTGCGATACTCACGATTGTGCAGACGACGCTTTTCATTTTGGAGATTGCGTTTGATCGCAGATTTATGATTTGCCATAACATGAAAACGGGTTGTGATCCCCGTTTGCTCCTTTCAAATAGGTCTGATTTTCCAGCTTTAGCAACAACCTATCTTAGTCAATGCAATGCGGATTGTCCATGCTAAGTTACGATTGAGGTCTACGAGAGACTTGTCAGAAAGTGCTTTCTTTGACCCAGGTTCTGACGGATTGTAAGGGCGAACTACAGTGCGCGCGCTGTGTAACGCGTTCGCTCTAGCAAACCCTTACAACAATGTTCATGACAACTTGTTCGTAGTCCCTTACGGTCGGGCTGGTGCGATCAGTGTCAGATGATGAAGCGCACGATTACCCCGATTAGCGCGATGACGTTGAGGAAAATCAGCGTGTTGGTAATCAGGCGCGCACTCCCCGGAATCGGCTCATCTTCGGTCGGCAGGCGTGTCGGTTTAATCTCCGGCGGCAACATGCGGAAGTAATCGTCAATCTCTGGCTCTGGCTCTTCCTGCATATCTTCAAACGGATCGTCCGCGCCGAAGTCGTCGTCGCCATAATCTTCATCGAACATGCTATTATCCAATGCCGACTCGAAATCCGACAACTCGCCCGAATTCGCCATGTAATCATCGCTCTGGGCGCTATCGTCTTGCATAAATTCTTGAAAATCGTCGGTATACGCATCGCCGAAGACATCATCCTGTAATTGCACATCGTCGTAGCTGTCATAACTGGAGTCGAAGCTCTCATCGAAGCTGTCACTCGCGCCATAATCACCCTCATTGCCGAATAGCTCGTCATCGTCGAAGCCGTATCCCGAGTCATCGAAGCCCGACCCGCCGAAAACCTCTTCTTGTGCTTGCGATGGGTCACCCGCATCATCGCTCCCGAGATTCAAGCCCTGTACCCAGTCATCATATTGCGATGATGACAGTTCATCGCCTTCAAAATTGGCGCTAGCACTGCTACTGGGCACGTTATAATCATCATCAAGGTTGATCGTCGCGTTCGGGTCTTCAAATAAGCTATCGTCGTTCACAAAAGCCGCGCCCGCATCGTCATAATAGCCGTCCTCATCCGCGATCGGTTCTTCTTCTTCCAGCCGATCCAGCACGCTCTGCGGGTCGATGCCAAGACTGCGTAAGCCCTGTTGTGCGCGCTGATTCTCCGGATTGATGACGATCACGTTTTCAAGGCAGGTTTGCTGTTCCTCACGAGTATCGACGACCGCGCTCAGCCAGAGCCACGCGGTTTCGTTGTACTGATCGAGTTCGAGCGCACGTTCGAGCAAGGTGCGGGCTTCGGCTTTGTTGCCTGCCCGATATGCTTCGACACCGGCGCGTACCATTGCATCTACATTCGCAGTCATCAGGAAAACCCTTCACTTTAGCATGTGTACAGGCGTTGGTTGCTTGCTATACCTGTATCATAGCATGTTCACGCGGATTGCAAAATATGACAGTAGGCGCATATCATCGGAGATGATACAGTATGCTTTCGGTTGAATACGGGAAAGTGTGGCGTATATGACAAGACGGGTGGTGGTGACGGGCATCGGGGCAATTACACCGCTAGCGATCGGCGCAGATGCTAGCTGGACAGCCGTTTGCGCGGGGCAATGTGGGATTGATGCGCTGACGCTCTTCGACGCGACTGACTTCAACGTGCGGATTGCGGGTGAGATCAAAGGCTGGCACGCGACGACGCATCTCTCCACAAAAGAGATACGCCGCCGCGATCGCTATCAACTACTCGCCCATTATGCCATCGGCGAAGCAATGACACAGGCGGCGCTCGATCTCGATCAGCTGGATCGCCAGCGTGCTGGTGCTATTGTCAGTTCTGCCTATGGCGGTATGATGAGCTTCACCGAACAAGTCCACAATATCGACCACAACGGCGCACGCAAGATACCGCCCTTCGCCATCCCTAGCTTCATGACTTCCAGCGCGAGCGCGTACGCGACGATCACATATGGTTTTGAGGGCGCGTCGTATACGATCACGTCGGCTTGTGCGACAGGCACGGACTCGATCGGGCATGCTTTCAATCAGATTCGTATGGGGTACGCGGACGTGATGATCGCGGGCGGTGCTGAAGCACCGATCTTGCCGAATGCAATTGCCGGCTTGGATCGCATCGGCGCTTGCTCGCGTGCGAATGAGCATCCCGCGCAGGCGGTGCGCCCCTTCGATCGTCAGCGTACCGGACTCGTCCTGTCAGAAGGGGCGGGTGTGCTGGTCTTAGAAGCCTACGATCACGCGCATCGTCGTGGTGCGGACATCCTAGCCGAGATTGCGGGCTATGGCTCAACATCGGATGCTTTTCATATGTTTGCCCCGCGCACCGATGGCGCAGGCGCGGCACGGGCGATCACGCAGGCGCTACACAGTGCCCGCTTGCACACCAGCGCGATTGATTACATTAACGCGCACGGCACTGCGACCGAGTTGAACGACCCGATGGAGACGCTCGCCATCAAACATGCGCTGGGCGAAGATGCCTACAACACGCCGATTAGCTCGACCAAAGGCGCGACCGGACACGGCATGGGCGCGACGGGCGCGATTGAAGCCGTCTTTTCGATATTGGCATTACGCGACGGTCTTATCCCGCCGACGCTCAACCTTGATGATCCTGACCCACAGTGTGATCTGGATTATGTGCCACAGGTGGCGCGTAACGCTCGACTCAAAGTCACGATGAGCCATTCATTCGGCTTCGGTGGGCATAATGCTGTGTTGATTTTCAGACGGGTGTGAATGTGAGTGCGGGCTTCTCATGTGTAAGTGCGAGAAGCCCGATCGTATGCGGCGATGTCTCAGCGGCGACGGCGAGATTTGATCGCGGCTTCGACGCATGTCGCGCCGGTGCGTCCGACGATCACGCCATGACGCACGCCCGCCGGCAAGTCAATGCGATCGCCAGCGCGTAATTTAACTTTCTGATTGTCGTCGGGGAGGGTGAGTTCAACTGTTCCATCCATCACATAGAGGACTTTGTGATAGTTATGACTACGAACAGCATAACGGTGATTGGGGGTATTTTGCCATGTGTAGGGGCGTAACCCTTCTGCTTTCACACGTTGCATGATGTTCTTCGCTGATGGATGTTGACTGCCTGACCAGCGCGTGATAGCCACAGTTGTTTGCTTGGTTGCCATAAATTGGCGTCCCTTTCCCTGCTTGTATGTCAAGATAGTTGATGTATTGATCTATCAAATCAATCTGGTAAAAAGATCAATTGGCAACCTTGTGATCATGTTTTTGCTTGATCTAAAAAGTATTTGTGCCACTTTACTTACGGCGGAGCATTGTATAATGTTTACAACTTTTTTTCAAGGAGATAACAGGGTTCGTAAATATCGTGGGTTTTGCCCTGATGATCGGTATAACGCCAGCGTCCGTCGTTCTCGTCAAAGATGTGATAGTCGTGTCGCTGGTACAGGCGTAACGCGCCCTCGTTCTCTTTAGCAACGGCGATCGTCGCGTATGAGTAATGCTTGTTCCTCAGCACTTGCTCGGCAATGTGGATCAAGCGCGAGCCAATGCCATGCCCGCGAAACATCTCCATGACATGCAGGGAATACAGATAGCCCTTGCTGGTGCCGTCCGCTAGCACGCCATTCTCACTGTAAAGCTGGACGAACAACCGCCCGACCGGAAAACCGTTAACATCTGCCACCAGCAATAGGCGTTTGCCCAATCGTTGATCTTCAAACGAGCGCCGGAACAAGCGCCGAAAATGCGTGAACTGCCCGTACCACTCTAGCTTCTCTAAATCGTCTTGCTGGGCTTTACGAATCACGACATCAATCGTCACCGAAAGTTTGAGTCCGTTGTCCTGTGCTGTCACCGTATACCTCGTCAATCACTTCTTCCAGTAGTTGCTGTTCGTCATCAGGATTATTCACATCACCGTTGAGCCACGCCTCGCGCAGACGCGCTAAAATCACGCGGTATTCAGGCCCCGGCGGTAAGCCCCGCGCTTTGAGATCGTTACCGTCGATTATCGGCTTGATGTGGCGCAGTGTATCACGATAGTGAGCGATGCGCGCGCGCTGATCGCGCCGCAATAGCCAGATCGCCGCGAGGGCAGTATCGCCGTGCGCGTGCAATTGATTGACCAGCTCAGCATTGCTACCCGTGAGCGTCTGCGCCTGCTGGATAATCTGTGCGCTCCGGTGCATGGCTTCGCTATCGCGCTGGCTGAAGAGCAGACGGCGGCTCACATCAATCACATGCGCGTGATCGACCTGTGCCAGCACCAGATGCCAGCGCAGGGATACATCGTCCACAATCCAATCCGGCAGAGGCGCTTGCAAAGCCTGGAATCCCTCTTTGAGCGTGGGTGTGACGTGAAAATGCGGTTCGATCGCGCGCAATGCGCCTAATACCTCTAATTTCAAGAAGCCGCGTGTCGGGTCATCTTCTTTGAGCAGTAAGCTCAATTCGTTGCGTAAACGCTCGCCTGTGATGCGACTCAGCATCGGTAGGGCGGATTGAATCAGTTCGGTCGTGCGCGGCTCGATTGTGAATTGCAAGCGCTCGCTGAAGCGCACCGCACGTAAGATGCGCGTCGGGTCATCGACGAAGCTCAGGCTGTGTAGAACCCGCACGAGGCGCGTCTCTAAATCCGCAAGACCGCCGTAAGAATCGAGCAACTGCCACGCATTGCCGGCCGGACTCAGCTGGACAGCGAGCGTGTTAATGGTGAAATCGCGGCGACGTAAATCGAGCTTGATGCCGCTGTTGTAAACTGTCGGCAGGGCGGTCGGATGTTCGTAAAGTTCACTGCGCGCCGTCGCAAAATCCACATGATCCGGCACATCCGCCAGCGATAAACCCAGCGCGTCGGCAACGTCCTCGTTGATATGCCATTTGGCAGTTCCGAAGGGTTTGTGACTGTGGACTTTGCCGCCGTAAGTCGCTTGCAGATGCTCGGCAAAGGCGATGCCGTCGCCCTCGATGACGAAATCAATATCGTAGTTGGGGCGTTCTAATACCAGATCGCGCACGACACCACCGACCATATACATCGACACGCCGTGATTCTGGGCAGCGCTCGCCAACAATTGAATCAGCTGGACGTTGGGCGCACCGAGAATATCGCTTGCATCTTCGAGTTCGATATGCGGTTCGACGGGCGTTTTGCTAGGATGCACTTTGACCCAGTGCTTGATGAGATCCGTACGAGTCACGATGCCCAACAGCTTGTTACTGTGATTAATCACCGGGATCTGCCCCCAGTCCGATGTGACCATCGTCTCTTCCAGCAGGGCGACAGGATCATCAGGCGTTAGCGTGACATTGCCCCCCAGCATCACATCGCGCACAGTAGCGGTTTTCAAGCCGTGTTCCAGCGTGCGATCCGCATCGCGCAGGGTCAAGAGACCGACGACCTGTGCTTCGTCATCGAGGACAGGATAGCCCTCATGCCCGATGCGACGCAGGCGCGGGATAATCTCAGCAATGCGCTCATCAGCGGTGACGGTTTGCACGCCATAGGACATCAAGTCGCCGACGCGCACTGCCGGACGAATATGCTGTTGTAAATATTGCCAGATTTCACGGGTGACATCGTCCAACTCGCCTTTGTAGATCGTCGCCGCCGCCGCGCGCGGGTGCCCCCCGCCGCCGAAGTGATTCGCCAATTCGCCAACGTGAATTGCATCTTCTTTGCTACGGCATACCAGTTGTACGTTCTTCGGCATCTTAACCAGCACGAACAGCGCGTCCGCATCCCAGATATCGCGCAGGCTCGCGGTGACGCTGTTGATGCCGCCCAACTGCTCATCAATCGTCGCCGAACATAGCGTGATCTCGTAGCCCTGTATTGTGCGACTCTCGGCTTGATCGAACAGCGTGTCGAAGAGAGTTTGCTGGCGCGTGTTGAGCGGATTGCTCAAGAAGCGTTGGACAGTATCCAGTACAGCGCCCTGCTCCATCAGCCACGCCGCCGCCCGCATATCACGCGGGGTTGTGCCACCATAGGTCATCATGCCGGTATCGGCGTAAATGCCGAGCGCCATCAGCGTTGCCTCTAACGATGACAGCCGAATTTTCTTCGCCTGTATCTGCTCGACAACCAGCGTCGTCGCCGCGCCGATGTCCTCGCCCGCCCATGTTTCATGTGGGCGCATGTCGCGCTCTTGCGGGTGATGCTCGATAATGAGCGTCGGCACGTCGCGCGGCACATTCTTGATGCTCTGGCGGATTTGTGTGTCGGTCAGGATGATGCGCCCCACTGTCTCGGTGACCTTGAGATCGTGCCAGCGCACGAAGGGCAATCCGTTGCGGTAGAGCGTTAAAAACTCACTGACGCTATGATGTTGTCGCGTGGGCAAGACGGGTACGGCGGTTGGGTATAATTTCCACGCGCCTAACATCGACGCGACAGCATCGAAATCAGCATTTTGATGGGTGAGGATCAATTCCACGGGTGTTATGTCTGTCTATCAACGGCGTTTGATGCCCATTATAGACCGTCATAGCTAATCGTGTTACGCCGAATTTGTGCGAGATGCTAGGGCGTGATGATCGGCAATCCGCTCTCGTCAATTGTGACGGCAATCGCGGGCGCTGTGACGTAACTCACAGGGATCGTCAAGAGCGGGCGTGCGTCGGGATGGTCACTCGTCTGCAAGAGGATGACATGGGCGCGATTCTGGCGCAGGATGCCGTCTACATCATCGCGGGTGATCGCAAAATGACGAACATCAACATTGATGCGACTCCACTGGGCAACCAGCGCGTCGAGAACCGGAGTCGCTTCGTAGGCGACCACCAGTTGAAAGCCATCAGGATAACCAGCATTAGCAAGAGTCGTCTTGGCGGTGCGCGGGTCAATCGTCGCCGTCGATTGTGCCTCTGCGCCGCTGAATGCCAGTGATGCGACCAGCGCCGGCGCGTCGATACTCGCATAGATCAGACCTGCGATGCGCTCGGTATCCAGTGGCGCGAGATCCGTATTCACGATCAGCGCGATGTTGTGTGTCGTTGCGACTTGCCACCCGTCGTAACGACCGAAGGCGAGCGCGACATCGTAAGCGGTCGCGTCGCTGTGGTCAGCGAAGGCTTCGACCTGTACAGTATCGCCGAGGCGATCAAGCGGGATGTAATCTAAGGTATGCTGGGCGATGCCATAGCGAAACGTGGGCACGGGCGTGTCCGTCGGGAGCGGGCTGTCGGTTGGTGCGCGGGTCGGCGCACGATCGGCGACGGGAGTCACGGCGGTTTCGCACGCGCTCATGAATAGCGCACAGATGACGAGTAACAGAAGCAGGTGTGGGCGTGATGTGCCACGCCCCCGATCAATCGGACGCATGGAGTTATGCGACGACCCACGCTGTCAAGCCGCGCCCCAGCATACTCCACGAAATCCACGCGTTGAGGAATGCCAGCAGGGCGAAGTAAATCGCCGCCATGCGATCATCGCGCCCGCGCAACATGCTGAATAAGCCGGGCATGATCACGATCAAGAAGGACATATACAGGAAATAGATGAAGATGCGCCCGTCGGATTCGACGGTGTGTCCGGTCGCGGCGAGGACGATGCCCACCCCTAAAATTACGCCGTTGAGGATGGCGTAGACCGCAATCGCCCCGAAGAACCCGCCCGTCAGCGTTTGCTCGCGCACGTAGAACGCCGCCGCCATCAAGCCGATGCCGATCGAATACAGCATCTGCATATTGAACAAAATATCGTGTATGGCTGTCATGTGACCAATAAACCTCAGCACTTTATTACTTTATTGACGAACCGTGTGCATTATAGCACACCCCTAGCCGATCCCCGATAATAATCCGAGATGCGCGGCAACCCATAGCAAGACAGTGATATTCGCTGTGATTAAGATCGGTTGTTGGATCGTGCCGGAGATGTCGTCGGTGGTTGTCCCGCGCATATCTGCCGGGAAGCGAAAGAGCACGAGCGTCAGCGCACAGATCAGCACGACCACCCCCAACCATCCCGGAAACACGCCTAACCACATCGCCAGCGCGAAGCACAGCACCGCACCTATCAACGCCGCGATCATCAGTAGGCGTGCCTCCGCCATCCCGACGAGACCGGCGGTGTTGTGCAAGCCTGCGCGTTGATCGGTCTCGTAATCATCCAGCTGGTTGTAGAATTGCCCATATGCCGAGCCGAGCGTAACCGCGATAATCACCAGCCACGCTGTGCCGGGATACGCTGAGTAGATCAGGTAGCCGCTGAGCATCAGCAAGCCGGCGAGCATCAAACTATGCGAGATCACATCTATTACGGGACGCGCCTTAAGCCGGAACGGACGCGCCGAATACAGGTAACACAGCGTGAGCGTCGTCCCGCCCGCGCCCAGTGCTTTCCAGCCACCGAAGGCGAAGCACACTAGCGCAACCACGAATGTGCCAGTTGTCACCAGCATTCCCTCGCGATAACTGAGGATACCCATGCTGATGACGTTGCCAGCGCGCTTGTGCGGGTCGAGCGCGTCGTCCGGCGCGTCCTCTAAATCGTTAATCATGAAGGCGAAGGACATCGCCAGTATATTCGCGATCAGCACGATCCCCGCCCGCCAATCAAGCGTGATCGCAGTCGTGTTGACCGCCATCATCGCACCGGCAAGCACCAGCGGAATCGTATACGGGACGTGTTCGCGCCAGCGCGTCAGCCGGATGATAGCGTTGAGTTTGTCCGTCAGGCGGATGTGCCGGTCTTGGGTGGCTGTTTTTTTCATGGCTGTCCTTAGTCGTCTTTCTTCGGTGGTTTGCTCAAACGGGCGACACGGTCGGCATAGTCTTTATCAACTTTATCCTTGCTCACAGCATGCTCAAACTTGCGCTCGCGGGAGGGCTTAGGCGATGCCGGCTTGTCTTTCGTGCGCGAGCGGCGCGGACGGCGTTCCGGCGTGTATGGTTGCTCCGGTTCGGGTTCGCCGGTGGTGAAAGTACTCTGCGGCCCCATATAACTGTTGATTAAATCGCTCAGTTTCTGGCGCGTGCTATCCAGCTGGCGCGAGATATTCTCGCCGATGCGTTCGACATCGCTCTTATCGCTGTCGCCTGTCGGTGCTGATGATGTTTGCGGGTTTGTGTTGGTTGCGTCGTCGTGCTTTGCTTGTTGCACCACGCTATCGAGCGTGTTCACCTGACTGATGAGTTCCTGCGTCACGTAGCGATGCTCGTGCAGATCAGCTTCTAGCATCTCTAGCTCTTTTTGCAATTGCTGGATACGCCCGAGCTTCTGGCGGGCCTCAGCTTCGCGCCCGTCTTGAATCAGCTGATCGGCTTCGCGGTCTAAATCGGCAATTTCACCGTAGAGCTTATCGACCTTCGCCTGTAGATCGTCTTCGTATGCAAGCGCATCATCGACTCGCTTCTGTAACTCGGCTACGTCTTTTTCCAGCCCGCCGCGAATATCTTGTCGGGCGAGGGCTTTCCGGCGCGAGGCGCTGGTGCGGTCGTCGTCGGTCATCGGGCTGATGATGTCGTTGATTTGGGCTTTGACCAATGTGTTGAGCTTGTCAAAAAAACTGTTCGCCATTCGTCTATCCTCAATTGTCTACGAGTTGTTATCCTTTATTATAACGAATTTTAGTCCGCGCACGTTGCATCATATGCTAGTTCGTAGATTTTCATGTTGCTCCCGCCCACCTGCCGCGTGATGGCTGTGTCTGTGTCGTAATGCGGACATAGGCGCGGGTCGGTCGGGTCGCGTCCGGGGATTTGATCGGGAAATGCCATCAGATAGTCCGCGCCCTGTGCTTCCATATATGCCCAGAGCGCATCAGCATCCGCCACAAGCGGCACAAGCTCCGGCGTGACCAAACCAGCAATGTCGATCAGCGGGCGCGGCGCAAAGTACCCGACAGCCCCAATATCGTGGATCGCTAGCAAGTCATCTTCGGGCAGATTCTCGTCAATCCACAATGCCGATTTGACCATCTCGCCGTCGATAATAGCGACATCGACGCGATAAATCGTCGCCCCCTGTACGATGAACACGCCGTATAGCACGACGATTGATAGTATCAGCGTCTGCGTTAAGACGCGCCCCACGCGCCAGCGGCGACCGTACTGAACGAGCCAGATCATACCGATGATGCCGACCACCGTGAACGCCGGCAGGGCGGGCATCACATAACGCCCGTGTTGGTAGGCCGCCGGCAAACGTACCGCATACAACAAGATCAAGCCCAGCGCCCACAGCAAGGGCAAGCTATACATGAGATTTTTATGCTGGCGCACGATCATCAGGCTGTAGGCGACCGCGCCGACGATCAAGAGGGCTTGCCCGCCTGCGATCAACTGGATGGCGAGTCGTCCGTAGCGCACATGCAAGGGTAATGTCAGCAGAATAGCGTGTTGCTCGAATTTGGCGGAGGCGGTATTGGGCAGGATGCCGCCTGTCAACTGATAATTGAGCCACAGATAAGGCGTTAGCACCACGAAGAACGCCAGCGCCGCACCACCCCCCCACACGATGACGCGCTGTAACGTCCCCTGCGGACGGGCGATCAACAGCGCGATCGCGATCATGCCGCCGAGTAACACCCCTTCGGGACGCGAGAGCGCCGCCAGCGCGACGACGACACCGACGAGCGCCCCACGCCGCAGTAATGCAGGTGTATTTACTGGCACATCGTCTAGCTCGCGCAGGGCGAGCCACAATAAGACCAGCGTCCACAAGCTAAAGAGCAGCGTCTCCATGCCGGATGCCGCCGCCCAGATCAAATGCCATGTGCCGAGCATCGCCAGCCCGCCCAACCACCCCGCAAGCGCCACGCGAGGGTGCGGCGCGATCATGCCTTCCGTCAGGCGTGCCGCCATCATCGCCGTTAAGCCCAGCGTCACTGCACCTAAGCCGTGTGTCCACAGCTGATACGGGATGCGAAGCGCGTAGCCTGTCGCCAGCAATACGGTATATAGTGGCGAGGTCGATGCCGCGCTCGGTTGGCCGCGCAAGAACGCCCACTCACCATATAAGCCGAAGTTGCGCCCGTAGGTTTGATGAATCCAGCTATCATCCAGCGGAAAGCCACCCCCGCCGATTTGCACGTAGATCAGCACTAATATGAGTGCCAAACCCATGAAAATCGCGTCGCGCCTAGTCTCGGATAAACTCATAGATTCTCGCTCCTTCAACGTCGATGTCATCGCGCAGGCGTAAGAATGGGGGCACGTCATCGCTGGCGAAGCGCATTGGTGGCGGCGTGCCGTGTCGCTCCAGTAATAAGTAATCAATATCGTACTGCTGGGCGATCTCATACGCTACAGCGGGACTCGCGTTTGGCACGACGACTCCGCCGATACCCGTGTAATAGTATAACTGCGGCGTATCGTTGATCATCAGGCGCGTATCCGGCGCGAAGTTGGCGCTGATGTCCTGATAGAACTGCGGATCGCGCTCAAGATGTAGACTGCGCCCCGTCTGCGCGATGTTCCAGCTGAAAATGACGATGATCGCGGTCATGCCGTAGCTCATGATGGGCTGAGCTGTGCGCGGATTCCACGTTTTGCGTCGCCGCGCCACCCAGCTGATAGCATCATCTAGCCCCAGCAAGGCGAGGATAATCCAGAAGGGCATCAGCGCGACAACCGCATGAAACACCCCCCCTCGTACCCCCGGCAGGGGGAAGACCAGCGCGAATGCCAGATGAATCCCCAGCGCGAATATCCACACGCCGCGCCAGAAGTCATTGTGCCGCCGTCGCCATAAGCCGATGAAGATGAACGGCGTGAGTACGATCAGACCCTCATAAGCGACGAAACTGATCAGGATGCCATCGTTGCCGAAGATTGCCGCTTGCCGTACCTGCCACAGCGCTTCCCATCCGACGCGCTCTGGTTCGGGTGGATAATTGAAGAGCTGATTGTACTCGGTATACCAGAAGGACTGTGTGCCACCTGTTGGCAAAAGTGACCCGACTGTGGTCAGGTTGCGTATGAAGAAGGGCGACATCACCGCGCCATACGCTAGCGTGAAGGCTACCGCCCATGTGAGACGCTTGCGCCAATCCATGCTCAACCAGTCGAATACCCAGAATAGCACTGCCCATCCCGTCAGCAAGAGCAACAGACCGTCACTGCGTGTGAGATGCCCCAGCGCCGCACATGCGCCTGCTAAGAGCCAGTAGCGCAGTTGATGTCGGTCGGCTGTGATGCTGAGACCGATGAATAGCAATGCCAGACTGCCGAACAGGGCATAAGGGGCGAATGTGTCAGTTTGCCCCCATGAGCGCAGGAAGAAACCGCAGAAGAGCATGATGGTCGCGCCGAGCCACGCATGACGACCTGTGCCATAGCGCAAGCCCAGCCAATACGTGACACCCATCGCGCCCCACAAACACAGCGTTAAGCCGACTTGCGCGCCGGCGTAACTCGCACCGACGATGATCATACCCAGCGCGCTCACGAGGGCTGTGCCGGGCATCCAGTATAAATTCGATGGGACGGGCAGGTGATCCGGCGCACCGATATACGTCCACAGAT
>DAOTTV010000056.1:0-10098 GCA_034437755.1 Anaerolineae bacterium
GGTGCGCCAGAGACGCGGATTCCCAGCGTCAGTGGCGAACGTAGTGCCGACTTTTTGAACTTGTATGATGATCTCGCGCAGATTTTCCCCGAAAGTAACAACGATCGGCGGCGGGCAGTCTTCGTGATTACCGATAGTATGCCCTGTAACCCTGATGCTACCGCTGAAGACCTGCTAGCGGGGCGCTTCGTGCGTGAGCGCTTCTGTGAGGATCTATTGCGGATGGCGACTCATGTCGAGTTAGCGACGGAGCAATTGCCGCCGGATGTCGAGCAGTATATTTACTTTCTCGGCGCGTCTAGCATCTGGACGGCGACCGGCACAACCGGCGTGCGTGACCAATGGGAGAGCGCCGCTGATCGTAGCGAGGGCGCTTTCCAGCAGATTACAGATATTGACGAATTGCCATCGACAGTGTTCGGTGATGTGCTGGACTTGCTGACGCGTGCGCTAATTGGCGGTCGTGTCGATAACTCAGCGGAAATCGGCGTGTTCGAGCGTGCCGGCGCGATCCCGGTGCCGCCATATCAAGAGTTCATGGATGTGATCTTATTCCTTGATGAGAACAACAATCTGCCGCGCTTCGCGTCGCCGGATGGCGATAATGTGCGCGGTGAGCCGCTGGCATCGTCCGATACCGGACAGCTACAACGCCTGCGCTTCGATGTGCCGACAGCGGGCGAATGGCGCTTGCAGGGCTATAGCGGCAACGTGTGGGTGTCCTTCAAGCCGACGACGGCGACGGTTGCGATTGAACGTGTTGATGGCACCGCACCAACGGATTTATACCAGTTCGAGCAAGTGCGCGTGACCTACGCGCTGACGACCGACGAAGGCGGGGATGGTCTGGTCGATCTGGATAACGTGCCGGATTTCTCGCTGACGGTTTTGCCGGATAGCGGCGCGGATTTTGCGCTCACGATGTCGCCCGGCGCTGGCCGCTTCATCAGTGATCCGCTCTTGCTGTCGGATGCTGGTCGCTATCGCTTCACCTTTGATGTTGAGCCGACATGGGATGACGAATTCGCAGTCGACACGGAAGCCTCGGCTGATGTCGGCGCATTCAACTTCCTCACGCCGGTCAATAGCTTGTCGTCGATTGATGCGAGTCCGCTCAGTTTTGAGGCGACCCTCGGCACCGACGACCAACAGCAATCTCTCGCTCAATCGAACACCATCACCATCAGTCGCAGTCAACAAGTGCCTTTGCAGGTCACTGCACAGGTGGCTGGCGAGACGGTCGCCGTGCCGGACGGCGCGCTTGCCAGCTTGAATTTGACGGGTGCCGGGTGCTTGACTGCGCCGGATTTCGTCGTGCAGAATGGCGCGTTCATCATCCCCGGCGGTGGCTTGAACTTTGAAGCGGGCGAATGCGATGTCGCGCTGACCATCACCTACACGAGTCCTGAAGCACCGGTGGCTGACGACATTTTAACCTTGGTTGCGGCGCGTCCTCTGGGGACGGTCACGGCGACGGAAACCGCACGCCTCGAAGTCCTCCTGCGTGATCGCGATGGCGACTATATCGATCAGGACTCTTTCGACCCGGCAGAGGTGCTCAATCAAGAGACTGCTAGCGTGATTCACTATCGAATGCAGGACGTTCTATCGCAACCGACGATTAACATCGCGCCGGATGTCAACCCGACGCAATGGGTGACGTGGGACGCGGACGAACTCAACATCGACGTTGTATTCCGCGATAGCGATAGCGAAACGCTCGATCTGGTCGATCCGGAATTCATGCAGGCGACTGATATAGCTGATGCGCCTGCTAGCGACGATGAGGTGCGCGAAGATTTCCCGGTGCCTTTTGAAGTGTCCGTGGTGCGTCTGGGCACAGCGGAAGACATCACCGAGACCAACGATGATATTCGTATGGTCAAGAGTGGGCAGAACGGCGTGTATACCCTGCAACTAGCAGACCTCGAAGCGGGTGATTATCAGATTCGCTTTGAATTATTGCGCGATGAGCCGGAATTCCAGCTTGATCCTGATTTTGAATACAGCGAAGACGTGCTGAACACGCAATCAGTTGGTAATCCGCGCCTGTACGCCTTTCTGCGTGTGCAAGAGAATCGCGCTCCGCTCACCCAGCAAGGGGCTTTCGCTGTACTCGTACTGGCGATTGTGTTATACATCATCTATCGCATTGTACGCGCCATCATCCGCACCCGTGGCGCACTCTCCGGTCAATTGTTGATCTACAAGGGCGATCCGAGTAGCGGCACGCCCAAGCTCGTCTGGCAGAGCGATTTGCCACCGAACAAGAATAACTTGAATTTCCATAAGTTCTCAGGATCGGATTTAACCAATCCTGATACGCTAGGGCTGAACCCAGATGGCTTGCGCGTGTTCACCGGCGGTGATACTGATCTAGCGGCAGAAGGTGGCGCGAAAGTGCTCTTGCAACTGGCAGATAATACCGACGACTATCGCCTAGCGCCGAACGTGCCGCAGAAGATCGCGCCTTCGTACTATATCGTCAAGTTAGCAGATAATACGTCACAGCCCGATTGGACAAATGTGAAGGAGTGAGCAGTCGATGCCTGCTAGAGCCTGTTACGTCATTGGCATTGGGGCTATTGCCCAGCAAACCTTAGAGCAAATCATCACACATCTCGGCGATGCGTATGGGGCGCTGGAAGACATGCAAGCCAGCGAATGGCTGGTGTTGTCCTTCGATGCGGCTGAACAGGCTTTGATACCGGCGGCAAAGACGGATGGTCTGCATTTTCAGCAAGTGTGCTTGGATGATGCGCTCCGCTCGGACTGGGTGGGAAGTCATCGGGCGGATTTAGGATTGACCGAGCATTGGGTCACGCTCAATCTCGGTCGGCGCTGGTCGGCACGGCAGATTAATCGCCGCCGGCAGTTGATGCGTCTGGTGTTTCTGCATCGGCTGGTGACAGCGCCGGAAGCCCTGCTTCGTCCGATCGGTGATGCCTTATCGCGCTTGCAGGCCCAGCAACTCACCACGGTTGATGTGCATTTTGTCGGCAGTTTAGGCGATGTTGAGATGAACGCATGGTATCTTGATCTGGCGAATCTCGTGCGCTATGCCGCCCACAAGCGTGGTCTCAGCACGCGCTTGCTTTTGCACACGGCTTTGCCGATGGCGACCGTCGATCCGACGGATCGCAACGAATTCCAGCGGCGACAGATTGATAGTTTCGCCTTCTGGCAGGAACTCGCCCACTTCGATACACCGGATGAAATCGCGGCACATCCGCTATATCCGGCGTATATGACTCCGCTCTCGCAGTACAATAGCCATCAGACAATGAGCGAACGCACGCTCTTATATGCGCCTGGTGATGCTATTGATGACATTACCGAACGGCGTTCGGCACTCTGCAAACAGATGGTGGCTGGTATCCTGCCGTTGCTCGATGAAACCGGTGGGTCGAAGTTCACCGAGCATGTGCTGGTCAATGAAGATGCTCAGCAAATCACACAGGATACGACCCAGCGCGTTACATTGATGCGGACGCAGGGCTTGCATCTACCCTTGAATGTCCTGCGCGCTTATTGGATCAACAAACTTGCCGATGAGAGCCTCGTCCACATCCAGCAGGGGCAAAGCGATGAAACGTGGCAGACGGTACTCGATGATTTGTTGCGCGAGGGTATCGCCTATCATAGCCCCTTCTCCGGGCACAAGACACAGGGTCTGCCGGATATACTGGTGTTGCTGTACGGCTTGTTGCACAAGCATCCCAGTGAGCGCGATGCCGCCCGCGCCTTGAACGCGATTGATACCAGCGAATTGAGCAATGCCCTGACAGGCGCGACTTACTCGCTCGGTGAGAGCGATACACGTCGCCCGTCGCTGGAATGGCTCAATAATTATCCCAGCAATGACGACACGCAGCTCTTCGTCGATGATGTGTGCCAGCAGTATCGCGCGCAATTCGTCGGGAATTCGGTTGATGAAACCGCCTATCTCGTGCGTTTGCGTCAGCGCACTCAGGCGATGCAGGATGACTTGCCGCTGGTGATGGCGGGGGCTGTCTCATATGCCTTGAAGCGGTTGTCACCACAGGAGACGCTCGACCTGTTGCAAGCCCTGACTGACGAACTAACAGCGATCGCGGCGCTGGCAGATACAACGCAATCTTTTGCACTCGCGCCGGATCGCCTGTTGGATAAGCTCAAATCGCAGGGGCGACCTGTGCGGACATTGCGTAAGCGGGCGTTTCTGGTCGGCGATCCGAAGCCGACGCGAGAAGTCGAGTCGTACATAAACTTCGCCCGTGATGCTTATGACGATGCGCGCCGCTACTACATCATGACCTGTGTGCAAGACATCGTCCACGCCGCGCAGACAGCGATCAAAACTGTGCGTCAGGCGCTACGAGCTGTCGAGCCGATTATCTGGAAGGGGACGAGCGCGCTCGTCAATCAGATTGCCGCGCCGACCTATCAGCAACCGGCATCTAGGCTCACGCTGACACAATCATGGGCAGATGATTACTATTACAGCGTCATTCGCCCGCATAGCCAAAAACTGCGCGACTCCCTGCAATTCCAGTGGGAGCGCACGCCATCCGGCGCAATTCATTTGCGCTATCTGATCGATCAGCATATCGTCCATGATGGACAACGGGCGGCGGCGCGTTGGCTGGCAGAAGCACGGCATGTTGTCTGGTCAGCTAGCCAGAGCTTGCGCCTGTGGGATATATGGCACGACGACCAGCAACGACTTGACGAAGCTGAGGGGATCGCCCACTTGCAAACGATGTCGCCCTTCATGTCATATACGCGCCCGTCCGATGGGTCGCATGTGTTATCAGCAATCGTGTATGTGTCGCCGCCACGCATCGACGACTCGGAGTATATCGCCGGACGAGAGCGCATCCGCCAAGCCTTGCAATCCGACTATAGCCTGCGCGAAATTGTCGATGTTACGGCGGCATCCTACGTCATCTACCAGCAAATGGTGCTCAAACTACCGTTAGCACAGCTTGATCGCTACCAGCAAGCGCGCCAGGCGTATATCAACCTACGTCCTGAAAAACGCGCCGAGCATCATCTGCTGTCGGGTGAGGTGCAGGCGGCGATGCTACAGGCGGATGGCATCCTCAGCTTAGGGGCGCGCACGTTGCTCACCCAGCCCCAATACCCGAAGCGTTTTCTGGATTTGCTGGTGCTGGGTTTGCTCAAGATAGACCCACAGGATGATCGCTATATGGTGACGCTGGATGATGGCACGCCGATTTACTTGACCGATACCGGTGCGACTCGCTCGGTGAAGGGCGCGATGCGTGCGCTCACGCGGGTCAATCAGGAGTCGGATGAGTGGCAGGGGCTGATAGCGACGATCGAGATGGCGCAGGCACAGACAATTGATGCTGTTCTCGCTGGCGATGTATCACTTGCGCGCGATTATGCCGAGTTGTGGCAATTGGTCAGAGACTTAAAACCGATGAGCGACCACGCCAGTTATGAGCGCGATGCGATCATGGCACAACTCATCTGGGATTATCGTGCGGATTTGTACGAGGCGGCACTCGATGAGAGCAGTCGTCAATTGCTCCTGAGCCTTGCCGAGAAGCAGATGACCCGCTTGATCGAACGTTTACAGGACATCACGCGCCGGATGTAATTCGGGATTGTCGCGGATGACAACATGCTGAAGAAAGGGACGGATAAATGGGTGATATGAATCAGAATCGACGCATCACAATTGAAGAACGCCTCGCTGATAGGGCGATTGATGGTCTGGATGCTTTGACGTATTCAGTCGATCATTATCTCGGCAGTGGGGCAATCGGGGCGGTCTATAGAGCATATCCGGCGGGTGAGGAAACGTCCGATGGCGACAACCCGCCCTTCGTCGTCAAAGTCAAAGATCGTGACTCGCAGGCGACGGACGATGACTTCAAGCTCGAATACGACGTACTCAAGGGCATTTACGAACAGGCGACGAGCGATCGCGCGCGTGCGGGCATTCCGGCGGTGGCGAGTGGTCTGGTTGAGCGCACGGGTGCGCCGGCTTTGCTCATGCCCTATTACGACGACGATGAGCGGGTCGAGACTCGTCTGACGGAGATTTTCGCTAGCGAAGCTGTCAATCAAGCGATCATCAAAGATGCCGAAACCCTCGCGCTAGAAGTCGCCCGTACCTATAGTCAGATCATGATGGCCCTGCGCGCGAGCGAATACACCGTGACTGATCGTAAAACGAAGGATTTCTACTGGCGCGACGGTCAGGTTGTGGTTCTTGATTGGAACGTCATTGGTGAGATGTCACCAGAATACTACGAAGCCGAAGTCGGTCAGCTAGCGAGTTTGTGGCATGCGCTCCTGCTGAATCGGGCGGCGAGTGCGCGCTTGGTGGTGCATGATGACGATCGCTGGCAACGTATCGGCGTTGATCAGATCGACGGCGGGACGGTCAGCGTCGGCTTTCGCTTGATTCTGGCGGCGGCACGCAACACGCCCGTTGAGCAGTTGTTCATCTATGAGGGGCAACCCAGTTATGTCGCCGTCGATGCGTGCCTTGCGGCGTGGTCAACGTTGGTGGATACGCCGTATCCAGCCACAGAAGCACCGGCGGACATCACGCCCGATGAAACAGCGTGGGCGCGTTTTGTGGAGACGTTACCGCTGGATGCCATCGACGATACCCTGCGCGATCTCGCTTATTATGACCTGCAATGGCGTAAGGCACAGCTTGCTGATCTCGAAGCGCATGTTGATTATTGGTGGCAACAGCGGCAGGACTGCGTTCAGCAATTGCGCGCCCGCGTCACGGATGATATTCAAACGCGCATCGACGGTGATGATGCGTTGCTGGCACTGTTAGATAACGCTGATGTGCGCGGTGCAGAGACCGAAGCTGAAAAGCAAGCGGACGCGTATCGCGCCGCCGGTGAGGTCGCCTATGCCGAACATAAGCAACGTTGGGTCAGGGTGTTGACGGTGATGACGACGCTCTTGCGCGCGCAACAGCGCATCCAGCAACAAGCCCGCCCGCTCCTGCGTGGGATTGGCTTACAGATGGCGCAAGCGCCGCGCTTAGATCAGGACAACATGATCGCAAATGTGCGCGAAAAAATCACAACTTGTCGGGCGATCATCACGGAGTTAGACGACGAGCGTTATCAGAGCGCACTGGATACGCTCACGATGTTCGACCGTGAACTCGATTTGCGCGAGCGCGCTTCGCAATATCGACGCACGCAAGCTATCTCCGACAAGCTGGATATTCTGCGTAAAGCCGATGCGTGGGTCGATGAGATTGATTATCTATCGCATCATGCTGATGCCGGACAAACGCTCTACGATCAGGTCTTGCCGTTCAATCATGTGCTGGTACAGATTGATCACTTCTTACATGCGGACGACCATACGACTGTGATCGACCGCGCACAAGCACTGCTGGGCGAAGTACAGTGGTATCAACGTCAACGTAATATCAACGATGGCGATCGTCGCGAGTTGCTGGCAAACATCGAGCCTTATACGAGCGCGGCGAAGACTTTGCGCGATTTCAATAACGGACGTACACCCCACATCACGGCTGTCCTGCGCGATTATGCGCCTCTGCTGAATAATGATGCGCTCGCGTCTCTGCATCGCTGGCTAGCGCTGGATGTCTACAAACATATCGCGCGCGTTTATGACGATCTCGCGACGGTGATCGACACGCCGACACGTACCGCGGTTGAGCAGGCGATTCCCGCTGGACGCGCACTCGTGATGCACAAGCAGGTCGTCAAGCAAAGTCTGGCAATTGCCGAGCAAGAGTCTGATTATGAATCGCGCTTGATGGACGATATGCAGAAAGAACATGGATGGGAGCTAATCAAACAACGGGTGACAGATGTCGGCAAGTTGCGCGAGTACTTCAGTAAGTGGGATCAGACGATGGAGCGACTGCGGCGCGATGCCGGCACGGTCGACAGCACAGAGTTACGGGATTTACTCCAGAAAGCGAGAGATTTGAACATGAGCATGACGGAACTAACAGGCGATGAGACCCCGCGCAGTGTCGATCAATTATACGACTTGCTGGAGCAAGCCATCCAGAGCGCAGAGGATACAACGGGCGAAGTGCAACAATTGCGCGCGAAAGTGGACGAGTACGAAAAGACGATCCAAGACTATCAGCAAACAGTGAACCAGTACGAGAACGCTGTGATAAACGCGAAGCAAAAGTACGATGAAGCGAGCAAAAATCAGCTGGCACAGATCAACGAGCGTTTACAGCAGGAATTAGACCACGTCCGGCAGATGGCGCGTGAGGCATCGCGCGAGATGCTCGAGCGACAGGTGCGCGAAAATATCACCCCGCGCCTCGCCCGTAAGTTAGAGCCAGACGCGCTGAGTGCCTATGCCAAGCGCGAAGCGATCGACGAACAGCGACAGCGCATCGAAGCCTTGCAAGCGCAACTAGAGCGCAAGATTGATGAACGCATGCGTGCTGTGCGGGGCGAGATGTTCGATAGCTATCTGGGGTGGTTGCAGGCGGTCAGTCAGCAAGATCAACCGGCGAAAGTCATCGCGAATTGGCTGAACGAAGCCTATGTCGAAATCCAGCAATTGCCCGATTATGCGTTGACTGCCGAGCGTTTCAAACAATGGAACAGTGCTTGCAATCAACTCTGGATGACGTTGAAAAGCAAGCTAGAGGCACGCGCCAACGCCGAGACGAATAACAAGCGCAAACAAACGCTGAAGGTCATGCTCGATCAGTACGCATCCGATCACAGTGCGGAGATCAAACGGGCACAAAAGCGCATTGAATCGGCGTGAGATGGGTATTCATTTAACCAACTAATCGATTGCTAAGGCAAAGGACGCAGGGACATGGCGGAAGACAAACAGAATAAGCAAACAGTCATTGATGTCGATGAGTTTTTTAGCGGGACGCGAGCGTCGGACGCGCAACAATCGCCTCTGATCGCTTACACGGCGATCGCCCTGAGCGTAATTGCGCTCGTCGTTGCTGTTCTTGTCCTGCTCACGTCGTTGGGCAATTTGACCGATACGACAAATGATGGGGACGGCGTGGCAATCGCGCAGACAACAGACGAGAGCGACCCCGATGCAGGCAATGTGACGGGTGATGATGGGGGCGATAGTGCGAATAACGAAAGTGATCCTGCGCCATCATCGACCGCGACCGCGACGACAAACGATGCTGGCGCTAATGGTGAAGAAGAAGCCGAAGCCATAGAAGCAACAGCGACTGAGGGTGTCTCCGACGACGCAACAGGCGAAGAAGCCACTGGCGGTGACGTAAGCTCTGCCGAGATGCCGACCAACACGCCGACAGTGACTCATACACCCACCCTAACCAATACACCCGCACCACCCACGGCAACCCCCACACCGACACAACCACCGGTCACCATCGACATGCGCTTGCGTATCGCCGATAGAGCAGGGGAACTCGTCCCTATCGAGACTGTGCACACGGGCAATCAATACGCGTATTTAGTACAGGTCGAGCGCACGGATGGCGTAGGCGCAACCCGCGATAGCCTCACACTGACTGCTGATGGCGGGGGCTTCATCGCCGCTGATAACACCGCTGATTACATCGAAAGCCCGGATACACAGTGTAATGACGGCTTCGATTCGTCGCTGACGGTTCCATGGGATGCTGCGATTAACCAGCTGTCGTTCATCTACTGTGCGCCGATCACAACGACTACCACCAGCGAGCAGGTCACTTTGTCCGCGACCTTCAGCAATGATACCGATGAGAACCGCGAAACGATGGTTGAACTCACGCCGACGCTGGTCACTGAGCCGATTAACTTGACGGTCGCGCAGATCGAGACTGCTCTGGAAGGCGCACCGGACGAAGCGTGCGAAGATGCCACGTATAGCGAGCTACCGGAGCGCAAATATATCCCGCTCACGGTCGCCTTGCCCTCCAGTGAGCAGTATCACTTGACCTATCGCTTGTCGATCACACTCACAGACGAGACATTCACGCTGGTTTACGTGGGTGACGTGGAGGGGTGTAGTAACGGTCTGGTGTATAACGGTCTGGTGTATAACGACATCGCCAATCCTAAAATCACCGATGGGCAGACAATGGTGCTGCGCCTGTATATGCCAGCACCAAGTGGCACAGAT
>DAOTTV010000057.1:0-40900 GCA_034437755.1 Anaerolineae bacterium
GCACGCTGGCGGCTCTACGGATGATCGAAGATGATCATCCGTATAAGCAACGCTGGATCGAAAAGGCGGTGACTTTTTTACAAGCGCACGATCGTAACGGCGCGTTCTGGGTCGATAAGTGGCACACGTCGCCGTATTACGTCAACGCGACAGCGATCTGGGCCTTACATGGTTATGATAACGCGCTCAGGGACTCGCGCTGTACGTGGATCCAGCAGACGCAGAATGACGATGGCGGGTGGGGCTATCATGATGTCGGCATCTCGACACCGGAGGAGACGGCCTATTGCCTCGAAGCTTTGCTCTGGTACGATGCTCATGTGCAGGCGGTCGATGATGCTATGCTCGGCAGTGCTGTCACTTATTTGCTAGATCACATGGATGACGACCGTTTCACCCCGTTGTGGATTGGAAAAAGTTTGTACACGCCCCATTATCCCGTAAAAAGTGCTATTATTGGAGCATTGTACAACTATAAGAAACGGTCAGAATAATGAGTCATACAGTAGCACCTAAGGGATTAAAAGCATCGCTTTCATATGTTCAGGGTTGGTTCACACCGCAGGCGAATGACCGCGACGAAGCCTTCCGCGAACGTATGATCCGTATCATCGTTTTTATCTTGCTAACGGCGAATGTGTTGCTCCTAATCGTTGAGTTGTTTATTTATCGTAATCCATGGGGCTTGATCTCATATCCGACATCACACATTGCTACCGGATTATTGTTAGTCGGCACGGCGTATACTGTTGTCCGCCAACGCCTCGAAATTTCGGGGCAATTACTAACGCTCGGCGGGCATGTCGGCATTGTCTTGCTGACGCTCGTCGGTCTACAAGATAATGTGACTGTTGCTGTTCTATATAACCAGATGGGCTATATCTTCGTCCCGATCTTAGCGGCAATCATCTTGCCGAAAAAGAATATCCTCCCGTTTACATTGCTGTCGGTCACGACTTTAGCGATAATGCAGTTCATCTATCCAGCAGATGAGATGAATCTCGTTGGTTTTGTCCCAACTGCACAGGCAATCTCAGTCATCATCGTCATCGGGCTAGAAGGAACATTGTTGTACTTCTTCCGGTCGGAGTTCGATGCACGCTTACAAGTGGTGAGCGAGTCGCTGGAGCAAGAGCGATTTGCCAAGCTGGAAGCCGAAGAAGCACGCCAGCAAGCCGAGAAAGCTGATCGTGCGAAGACGCAATTCCTCGCGAGTATGAGTCATGAGCTACGCACGCCCCTCAACGCCATCATCGGCTACAGCGAAGCGATGCTCAGTGGCATGGTCGGCGATTTTGCTGATAAACAGCGCAAATATCTAGGATATGTGCAAATCAACGGGCGCAGCCTGCTAGAACTCATCAACGGTATTCTTGATCTGTCCAAAATCGAAGCCGAGACGATGATGATCTACATCGAACCGGTGCCGATTCGAGAGTTATTCGAGCGGACGACAAACCGCTTACGCTTACTCGCTGAGGATAAATCCATAGCCCTAGAATTTGACTTTGCCGAAAATATGCCCGAGTTAATTATGACCGATCAACAAAAGTTGGAGCAGATTTACGTGAATCTGCTCGGGAACGCGATCAAGTTCACAGAAGCGGGGCAGGTGACCGTCACGCTTGAGCCTGCTGGTAAGACCGAGTGGCAATTTATCGTGCAGGATACCGGCATCGGCATCAGTGAACAGCATCTCCAAGATATTTTTGCACGCTTCACACAAGTAGATGCCTCGCCTACGCGCCGTTTTGAAGGAACGGGTATCGGTCTCGCTGTCGTCAAAGAGTTCACAGATATGCTAAAGGGGTCAATTGATGTGCAATCCGAATTAGGCACGGGGACGAGCTTCATCTTGCGCTTCCCACGTAACCCGCGGAAAACCGACGCTGAGCCGATTCCATCAGCTTCTCTAAGCACTTCAGTATAGTTTATGATATGCTATGGGTAAGGATAGAATGTAGAGGAGAAACTGAATGTCTAATATATACCCTGTGCTGGTGGATGATGATGCCGATTCGCGTCGTATTTTCCAATTAGCGATGGAACATCATCGATTACGCCATCAAATATTTGAAAATGCAGAAACTGCGCTAAAGAGCATGACAACAGAAGCTAATATCGTCGTTGTCGATTTATTCTTGCCGGGAATTGACGGGTTTCAGTTTTTTAAAGAGATGCAAAAGCGCCAAGCAATGACTGGTGTTTGCTTCATAGCGACGACAGCGTATTACACATCCCAGACCCAGCACGATGTGCGTAAACGCGGCTTTCATGGGTACTTGGAGAAACCGCTAGATGTCAACACACTGGTTAAGTATCTAATAGAGATGGCGGATGATAACTGCGGTGGTTGAGGCTTTATGTGACGCGACTGTCGTTGGGTGTTATCATAGAGCACGATTTTGCTCATAATATTATCGGCGAGGATAAGACCTATGAATGATCCAACGACGTGGAATGTCATCATCGTTGAAGATGATAACCATAATATGGCTCTCATCGAGCTAATTATGTCACATCATGATGTACATTATCGCAGTGCATCGTCTGGTCAAGCCTGTTTAACACTCATGGAAGCCGAGCGACCGAACTTGCTTCTGATTGATATTAACATGCCGGAGATGAACGGGATTGATCTGCTGAAGAAAATACGCGAGCAACTCGATTGGCAGTCGATACCGACGATCGCCATCACAGCCCGCGCGATGGCGCATGATCGCGAAGAAATACTCGCCGAAGGATTTGATGGCTATATCACGAAGCCGATTACGCCGAACACATTCGTCGATGAAATCAAGGAAATTTTAGGAGTTTAAAATCATGATTCCTGATGTGGACACTTTACGTCAGCAAATACAAGACCGCTTTCCTGAAGGGCTAACAGGCATTTATGCCATCGGTGGCACGCGCACCGGTTACATCTTAGCGCATAATCGCTTTGCCGATGATCCGGGACATATCGAAGATTTCGAAGCTTATATGGACTTCGGGATGCAGAAGATGTTCGACTTTGCCGAGCGTCACCTAGAATTTGGTGGCAAGCACATGATTTTTGAAGTGCTGGATATCTATCGCCTGTACAATCGCGGTGAGCGTTATGCACAATTTGTGTTGGAATCCAGCAAAAAACTTATCGGGACAAAAGCCATTGACTTTTATCAACGCAATGCGATTGATCCGTATTTCGTCGGGATTGATACGCTCTTGCACTTACCAGAGGCAAGCGCGGCTTATCGCCTTGGCAAAGCATATGATGAATTTCATCAATCATGGTCGTATCAGGCGGGACGAAGCAAACTCATCTGGGAGATTGCGCCGATCTCGTTGTTTTCATTTCATCATGCTGATGAACATATGGGGGAGGTGGTGCGGCGTGACCTTGACCGTAAAATAGCCGCCGAGACGAATCTAGAGACAATTTATCATCTGCTGTATGACTACTATAGCCAAGCCGCATACGGCACGACTTTGCCGATGCCGCATTTCTATCTGGCATCGAGCCGGAATGGGGACATCAAGCCGCGCACGACTCTGCCGTTTGGCTTGATGACGGGTGGCCCGATGCGTATCTACACCGTGCCGTATCCGTCGTTTTACATGACACGCGCTGGCTTCGCGACGATGCTTCATGATCTCGTGAACGACAAGCGTTTCCGTTCGCTGGATACTGATTATCGCGGGAAGATGACATCAACCACTGCCCAGCAGTTATATCAGCACTTCACGACGCTGGCGAATGATCCGACCAGCACGGTCGGTCTCAGCCGGTCATTGGATAAAATGGTAACATCGGAGTAAAGCACATGCACGACATACAGCATTGGTTGATTGATTTTGACGATACGCTCGCCGTTGCTGACGCAACCCGTGCTTTACAGCAGATTTTTCCGGCTTTTATCGACCATCACGGATTGCTGCTTGAACCAGAGACATTTCAGGCGGCGATCCACGCGGGGCAACGCGAAGCCAACGATAATCCCGATGCACAGGCGCTCGTCCGCAAATTATTCCAGCAGATGGAATGGCCCTTGACGCTTGTCGATGCGTTTTTGCAGGAGTTACAGCGAACGCACGCGCCACAACTGTTCGATGATGCGCGCCCGTTTTTGGATCGCTTGCAGGCGACCGAGAAGCCGATTTACATGCTCTCCAACAATCCGCAGAGTGAAGAAACGGCGCGTGCGCTCGGCATCGATCATTATTTTGTCGCGATGCTCACGCCGCACCACTTCGACGGGCATCCGCGCAAACCTCAGCGGGCGCTGTGGCAAGCGATACAGACCGCTTACCCGCAGATGAGCGCCCGCGAAACGGCAATCATCGGCGATGATCCGTGGTCAGAGGGCTTGTTCGCAGACGCTTGTGGGTTGCAGTGTTGGATTGTCGATCGACGCGGATCATATGCTGATTTACGCGCCGATAAACCCTATCAGTGGGTGCAATCGCTACGCGAGATCACGTTTTAATCACAGGGTGGGAAGAGCCGCCAAATCAGCTTCGCGAAGTCTTCAATGTCGATCGGCTTCGATAACACATAATCGACATCGGATTGATAACCGTTTGCGTGATGGGTGAAGGCTGTCAGCAGGATGACGAGCATCTTCTCGTGTTTGGGCATCGTTCTGATCTTGTTCAGCACGGTCAGACCATCAACTTCTGGCATTTGTAAGTCGAGGACGAGCAAATCATAGCCAGCGCGATCGAGGAAATCGAGCGCGACTTTCCCGTCTTCGGCTTCTTCCACGCTTAACCCGACATTTTCCAGCGCGACGCGCGCTAACTCACGATTATACGGAATATCATCGACGACTAAAGCTCTGTGTGTCATTATTCTATTCCTTCACTAAATGATACTCTTCTACAATAAATTGTAAAGCAACCGAGCCGGGACGATCCGACGGCTCGAAGGCATCTTTCGTAATGATGATCCATGCCGTCCCGCGGATGATCTCGATATCCATTTGTGGGACGGGTTTGCGCCAGCGAGCTTCAAATCTGCTGGGGCTGATCTCGTGTAGGGTATCTGGTTGGGCTGGTGCGAGTAACTGCCACAGGTCATCCTCTGTCATGCCATATGTCATGCCGGCATGGCGCTTCCATGTGTGGGCGTATTGCCACATGTGCCCCAGCGCAGATTCTTGAAAATGATACGTATCCAGCGGGATATTCAGCGTTTGTAAAAATGTCTGCACACGATACAGGCAGGTACAAACCGTCTGGTAGATAGAGGCTGTGGCTTGGTGAGGCGAGTATGTTTGGGTGAGGACCAGCAGAGTCTCAAGATCAGATAACATGGGGTCTAGCGCGACGCTATGTTCGTTGATGTTGATCTCAATGACTTGTGCCAGCGCGCAGAGATGGTCGTCAAGGTGTCGCTGGATGTCTTGCTGTAATTGCTTTAACTCGATCGAATGGGTCTCCATGCGGATACGATTCTCCTGCTCGCCTTACAACATATAACTTTCTATTGTGGCATCAATCTCATTATAACCAAATTTTCGTCACCAACAATTAACATATCACAATGTTAAACGAATGACAAAAAATGGGTGGCTTTAGGCAGGGCAATCGCATTTAAAAAAATGAATGTATATTCATAGCGGGGTTTCACCCCAAACCCCACCACTTTTTACAAAGGCTCATGTGTACACGTTGTGCAAAGTGGGACGCTGTCCCACACCTTGCAAAAGGCTTACGCCTTTTGAAACCATTTGCTTTGGGTGTGACTACTTTACGTTTTAGACTCATGCTGCCACACCTAGCACAAGTTCTTCAGGAGTGGCATGCAGATGTAATGAGCCATAGCGTTGTTGGTATGCCTGTTGTTTGCGAAAGCGTTGAAAATCCTGCTAATCCCCTGAGATAAACGGCTCTCAAATCTAACATGACTTGTGCGCCCTCCAATGACCAGCGCATACCAGCCCGCTCAAAGCGATCTTTGACCAGATGACGACAAGCCCCTTCAATCACGCCCGTGCCAATAAGAGCGTTTGCAAAAAGTGGACAAAATGCACAAAATCAAGGAACGACAGTTCCTTGTGGGGGTGTGGGGCAACGCCACCACAAGCCATATGCAATCGCTCTATGGCTTTAGGGTCAAGTTGTGATGAGCATTTTTGCCAGAGCGAACCCGTTATACAACGGGCACACTATACATCCTAATCGCGCTGGGGTGCTTTCAGCATCCATGGCAAGCCCGCGACCAGTAGCAGTACGTCATCGGCATGGCGCGCAATCTGCTGATTCGCCCGCCCCAGCGCATCACGATATAAACGCCCGAGGCGGTAGGGCGGGACAACCCCCATGCCCACTTCATTGCTGATGATGAGCCATGTCGCCTGTGATCGCTGGTAAGCCG
This sequence comes from Anaerolineae bacterium, assembly GCA_034437755.1. Taxonomy (GTDB): domain Bacteria; phylum Chloroflexota; class Anaerolineae; order Aggregatilineales; family Phototrophicaceae; genus JAUZRW01. The sequence continues at coordinate 6,362 of DAOTTV010000057.1, forward strand.
TGAGCAATGCGTCCAGCTCATGGCGAATGGCGCGATCAGCATCAGCTTGTGTGCAATCTTCGGGCAATTGCAACAGAATATTCGATACGAGCAGGGTCAGGCAGTCGATAACAACAGTCTCATACGGGCCTGATTGAGCTGTGATGGCTTCGCCGATTGCTTGCGGGGCTTCTACCGTTTGCCACTGTGACGGGCGGCTCGCGCGATGTGCTGAGATGCGATCGCGCATGTCGTCGTCGAAGGCTTGCGCGGTGGCTACGAATAGCACGGCATCATTATCGCTGTGGTCTTTCGCCCAGTTCTCGGCATAGGTGCTTTTACCACTGCGCGCCCCACCGAGTAGAAAAATCAAACGCTGACCCACAAAACACCCCCTAATAAACAGAGCCATTCACTCATCTCGCACAACGCGCCATACACATCACCGGTGATGCCGCCGCCAAGCCGGCGAGCTGTCCACAGCGTGATGAGACCCGCGCCTAGCATCACGCCCAGCACGACGATTAGCGCATCTGCCCACAGTGTGACTAGCAACAAGATCACGCTGGCGATGCTCACTTCACGCCAGCTTGCCCCCTCACGGAAGAACGCGCCTAGCCCCTTGTCGCGGGCGTAATCGACGTAAATCACAGCGATGATCATCACCCAGCGCCCGACGACCGGCGCGAGTACGAGATAGGGTAGGGCAGCATCGCGCAGGCACAGCCACTTGCCGAGCAGGAGCAACACGAGACCGATCACTGCCCATGATCCGGTACGCGGGTCGCGCATAATCTCAAGCCGCCGATCAACGCTCACCGTCGCGAGCAAGCCATCGCAACTATCGGCGAAGCCATCCAGATGCAAGCCGCCGGTGATAATCACCCATGCGAGCAAAATACAGAATGCGGTCAATTCAGTGGCGAAGGGCGCGTAAACCGCAATTGTGAGCAACAACGCGCCGATCAACGCGCCGACCAGTGGATACCACGCCAGCGACCAACCCGGCTTGCGCGTCTCAGCGAAGCCCAACGGGACAATCGTCAGAAAAGAGATGGCGGTGCGTATATCATCCCACATCAAGCGCTCCCATCTCGTTTAACGTTCGCATCGCCGCCTCGATGATTGGCAGGGCGAGGCTCGCGCCAGTCCCTTCGCCCAGACGCAAATCCAGTTGTAAAAGCGGGGCGAGTTGCAGATGCTCGAGCGCGATGGCATGACCGCGCTCAGCCCCACAGTGACCGGCGATCATGTACCGGCGTACTGCCGGATTAATGCGATAGGCGATGAGCGCGGCGGCAGTACAGATGAGACCATCGAGTACAATCGGGATGCGTTGACTGGCGGCGTGGAGCATGGCACCGGCGAGTGCGCCAATTTCAAACCCGCCGAGTGTCGCCAGCGGGTTGCTATCCGGCGCGTTGTGATGCGCTAGCGCTTGCTGGATGAGCGCGACCTTACGCGCATACGTCGCATCGTCGATGCCGGTACCACGTCCGGTGACTGCTGTAACCGCTGTGCCGGTGATGTGGGCGATGATCGCGCTGGCGCTAGTCGTGTTGCCGATGCCCATCTCGCCCAGAAGCAAGATATCTAGCCCGCGCTCGATCTCTGCCTGAACGACATCCGCGCCTAACTGGAGCGCACGCTCTGCCTGTACAGCGGTCATCGCTGTGCCGATTGTGAAGTCCGCTGTCCCCCGCGCTATTTTGCCATCGACGAAGCGTACACTATCGGTCGTTTGGTCAATATCCGCTTGCACGCCAGCATCGACCACCACGAGACGCGCATTTATCTGGCGGGCGAGTACGTTAATCGCCGCCTGACCTGCCAGGAATTGTGCCACCATGTACGCCGTGATGCTCTGCGGCACTGTGCTGACCTCATGTGTCATCACGCCATGATCGCCTGCAAAGACGATGACTGTGCGCCGATCAGGAGTCCAATCATAGCGCCCGACCATGCCAGCTAAGCGGAGTGACAAGGCTTCAAGTTGTCCTAATGCGCCCTGTGGCTTCAAGCGGGTGGCTTGTCGCTCGCGTGCGCGCCGGGTTGCGTCTGCGTCCAGTGGTGGAATATCTCTCATCATCACTTGGTCATTTCCGGTTGATTAAGCTCGTTCATGTGTTTGCGCTGATTTTTAACAGGTGTGCATGGGCTTGTACACCGTGAATGTGCGGTGGGGCGGTGTTCAGCGCGATCGCGAGGGTGGTCAGATTGTCGTGGGCAGGGTAGTCTAATGCTAACCTGAGACTAGTACAACAAAGAAGCTTGATAATGTCTGTTGCGCTCATACTCGCCGCTCATGGCTCACACCTGCGCCCGCACACCGCCGGCATCGTGTGGGATTATGTCGATCGCTTACGTCAGCGCGGTGTCGCCGATGAAATCACAGCGACATTCTGGAAAGAACAGCCCGCTTTTGCACAGGTATTGCACACCGTCCAGAGCGAGACGGTGGTCGTCGTGCCGTTGTTCTCGTCGTCGGGCTTCTTCGTGAACCAGATCATCCCCGCCGAGATGGAACTGACCGCCGCGACGACCCGACACGCCGAACGCACCATTCATTACACGCCGACAATCGGCGCACATCCCAATATTGAGTCGGTCGTGTTACAGCGCGTGCAGGATGTGCGGACACAACATGCGCTCACTGTAGATGATACGGCGGTTGCGATCATCGGACACGGGACACCCCGTAGCCCGCGCGCACAGGATACGATTACAACGCAGGTCGAACGCTTACGACAGCACAATATCGCCCGCGATGTGTTACCGGCGTATCTCGAAGATGAGCCTGACATCCCGTCGATTTATACGCGTACAACAGCCAAGACGATTGTCGCTGTGCCGTTTTTCCTGTCGTATGGCGCGCATACCATGGTTGATGTGCCGCAGGCACTCGGCATTGATCCTGCCGCTGCGGTGTCACAGGTGCGTGGACGCGCTGTGCATTACACGCCGCCAATCGGCACAGCAGATGTCATCATCGACTTTGTGTTACAGACCGCCCGTTCCGTCACGGGATTACCATTCGCTGATCGGGAGCGTGGGACGTGGGATGGCTTCGCACAAGTAGGGGCGCAGGAATTATGCACAGCGATTCGCGATAGCGATCATGTGACAATCGGTGATTTGCATCTCACACGCGATCACGTATATCCCACACACGGCACACAGTCTATCGCCTTGACGACTGCACCGGCTCTGCGCGCGCATGTGCGCCGACAACCGTTTCGTCCACTGGCGACGGCGACCGATTTACCCCGCGATTGGGTCGTACCCGTCACAGACATCGCGGATATTCCCGCCATTGTCGAGACTGTGTATCCGGGGGTGTTGAGTCGCTGGCACGCCACACGCCATAATCGCGCACACCTGACAGCACCAGCGACGTTGGCACAACGCCAGCCGAGCATGTATGGCGATTTGGCACAGGTGAGTCCTGCGACGCTTGCGCGTCATGTTGAGCAGGTGTGCGGGCAGTGCATCCAGCATCCGGCGTGGCACGATCATCAGCTACCACCGGATCAGGTCGCGTGTCCTGCGCCCTGTAACTGGTTCATATCGACGCTGAATCAATCGTAAGTACAGGTCTCACGTCAGCGGACGACCGCCATCGACCGGAATGATTGCGCCGGTGGTGAAGGTCAGCTGGGTGGCGACGGCGAAAACGGCTTCGGCAACGTCTTCGGCTTCGGCGATGCGTCCCAAGGGCGTGAGATCGCGCTGTTGCTGGATCATCTCTGGTGGCATCCGTTGCGCGTACTCGCCGTTGACCCAGCCCGGCGCGATGCTGACGACGCGAATGGCTGGCGCGAGTGCGCGAGCAAGGCTCATTGTCATGTTATCCATGGCGGCTTTGCTAGCACAGTAGGCGACGTTACTGCCGACGGCAGTTCGTGCCGCAATTGAACTGATATTGACGACCAGACCATCGTCGCTCTGCGTTAACAGTGTCTTCATCGCCCGTATGGACGCGATCGCCCCGCGCACGTTCACGCGGAAAATGCTATCGATCAATTCATCGTCGAGCGCGTCGAGATCATCATGCGGCACTGCCCGCGAGAAGCCCGCGTTATTCACCAGAATATCTAGCTTGCCGTAGTCCGCTTCGATTTGGCGAGCGAGATTCGCCTGTGCCGCGCTGTCATCAACCGGCGTTTGGCTGACGAGATGATTGTCACCCGCGAGTGAGTCTACCAGTGCCTGTGCTTTCTCATGATTGCGATTGTAGGTGACGATGATTTGCGCGCCAGCTGTTGCGAGTCGTCGGCAGATTACACTGCCGATGCCGCCACCGCCGCCGGTCACTACTGCGACTTTGTTGCTCAATTGGGACATAATAGGTCTCTCTCTCGTAAAAAATAATGGCACACTTTCCACTACCCGACCACAAAAGTATGGCTCTTTGAGATTTCGCGTGGTTTTTGTTGCAGGGGCTTTGCTCCCACACCCCCACAAGGAACTGTCGTTCCTTGACCTTGATTTTGGCGTTCCCCTTTTTCAAAAAGGGGACGAAAAGAGCGTGACCACGCAAAATACGAAAGCCCCGATATTTTTTGTCGCCTTCTTGGAAAGGCTCATGTGTAAAGTCTGTGCAAGATGGGACGCTGTCCCACACCCTGCAAAAGGCGTAAGCCTTTTGAAACCATTTGTTTTCAAAGCAGTTGCAAAAAAGCAATTTGTGAAAGTTTTGGTTGAGCTTTTTCAAAAGCTCATGGGTCTTAGCGTAAAGCCTTAAATGACTATGGCACACGCTCTACAGCGCGTTACCTTTTGGGGATATGATTAGAAACGCGGGGCAGGCGTGTTAACGCCGCGCACCGATGCGCGTATCTGCATCCGACCGGCAACGAATGCTGTCACCGGATCGGATTGTGGCGCGGCAATTTTCGTCAGCATGAGGTCGATGGTCTTCTCGATCATCGTATCAACTTCCTGGCTCATCGTCGTCAGTTGATACGCGCCCCAACGCGCCATCGGAATGTCATCAAAGCCGACGATGCTCACATCATCGGGCACGCATAACCCACAAGCTCGTGCCGCATCAATCGCCCCCATCGCCATGATGTCATTGGCACAGAAAATCGCATCCGGCGCATGATCGCTCTGTAAGAGGTGCGTCGTCGCCCGATAGCTAGCGTCGTAGCTGTATTCGGCTGGCTCGATGCGAACATCGTCGATGCCGTATGCCTGTAATTGTGTCACGAAGCCGCGTTGACGGTCGCGGTTAGTCGATGTGTTGGCTGTACCTGCAATGTATGCGAAGTGCTGATGCCCCGTCTCGATCAACAGCGACGCAATCTCGCGCCCGCCGCGCTCGTTATCACAGCAGACGGCGCTCACGCTGGCGTTTTCAACCCGCCGATTGAATAAGATCACTGGCGTACCTGCTCGTTGGCATTCTGCCGCCATCGCTGATGATAGCGTTGCTGATGTGACGATCAAAGCATCGACTTGATGCTCTAAGATCAGTGGCAGAATATCATCGATATCTTGATGGGCGGATGCCGTGAATAAGAGCACGCGCCGCCCGATTGCCTGCAAGCCCTGTAAGAACTTCTCCAGCACATAGGGATAAAACGGGCTGGTGATGTTTGCCATCACAATGCCGATAGTGTTGGTCTGCTGGGTACTCATCATGCGCCCGATGGCGTTGGGACGGTAGCCCAGCTCCTGCGCCGCCGCGATCACGCGCTGACGTGTCGCTTCGGCAACGTTCGGGCTGTTCGTGCTGAACACGCGCGAGACGGTTGACTGCGAGACACCAGCGCGGCGGGCGACTTCGATGGATGTAATGCGTTTGGTCATGATCGCTCTCGTCGTTATTGACACATAACACCCATGATAACCGATTTATTCGACAACGGTCTCTTTACTATAGCGGCGCACGCGCAGATCACATTGTTCTTTGTGACCCATGAAGCCTTCAATGTCGCAGAGGCGGCTTCCGTATGCACCGATCATCGCGCTGGCTTCGTCGGTGGTCACGCGCTGATAGGTCACGGTTTTGATGAATTTACCCACCCACAGCCCGCCGGTGTAGCGTCCGGCTTTTTTGGTCGGCAGGGTGTGGTTGGTGCCGATGACCTTATCGCCATAGGCAACGTTGGTGCGTGGCCCGAGGAATAATGCGCCGTAATTTGTCATATGATCGAGGAAGTATTGCGGGTCTTCTGTCAAAATTTCGACGTGTTCGCTCGCGATCTCGTCGGCGACTTCGACCATTTCATCGACGGTATCGCACAGGATGATTTCGCCATAATCGCGCCATGATGCACCCGCGAGATCAGCCGTGGGTAATACGTCCAATTGTTTGTCGATTTCGGCTTGCAGGTTATTGGCGAGATCGGCGCTGGTCGTCAAGAAAACAGCAGGCGAGGACGGCCCGTGTTCAGCTTGACCGAGCAAGTCCGTCGCGCAGATTTCGAGATCGGCGCTATCATCGGCGATCACGAGAATTTCTGTCGGGCCTGCTAGCAGATCAATGCCGACCACGCCGAAGAGTTGTCGCTTTGCCTCGGCTACATAAGCATTGCCCGGGCCGACCAGCATATCGACGGATTCAATGCCGACCTTGCCGTATGCCATCGCCGCCATCGCCTGCACGCCTCCCAGCAAATAAATTTCATCCGCACCGCCGAAGTGCATCGCGGCGACCGTCGCGGCGGGGATTTCGCCGTTAATCGGCGGCGTACACGCGACCACGTACTCGCAACCAGCGGTCTTGGCGGTCAAGACGCTCATGTGCGCCGATGCAACCATCGGATAGCGTCCGCCCGGCACGTAGCACCCAACGCGGCTGATCGGGATGTTTTTGTGTCCGAGAATCACGCCCGGCAAGGTCTCGACCTCGATATCTTGCAAGGCGTGACGCTGAGCTTGGGCGAAGTTACGCACTTGTTCTTGTGCGAACTTGATGTCCATGATGACCTGTGCCGGCAAACTCGCGATAATCTCTTGAATTTGCTCGTCCGAGAGTTTGAAATCCTCTGGCGACCACTTGTCGAACTTGACTGATAGCTCGCGTACGGCTTCATCGCCCCGCGTGCGAATATCCGCGAGGATGTCACTGACAGTCGTCTGCACTTTGGCATCGGCTTGTGCTTTCTCGTCGATCGGTTTGCCTTTTTTGATATATTGAATTGCCATCTGTTACGCTCCGATAAATACTTATTTAGATTTGGTATCGCTCACGAGTTGCTGGGCATACTCGCTTAAAATCATTGAATCGGTCTTGACTGTCACAAAATTAAATCCACGGGCGATCATCTGCTTGGCATAAGCGGATGATGCTGTGAATAATCCTGCCTGAATATTGTTTGCTCGGCATGCGCTCACGATTGTGTCGAGCGCAGCATCGACCTCTGTATCGTCGCTATCGAAGCCTACGCCGCCCGTCAAGCTCAGGCGTAAATCGCCCGTCCCGACGAAAATCATATCGAGTCCGTCCACACTGGCGATGTCGTCCACGTTAGACAGGGCTTCTCGCGTCTCGACCATTGCAATCGTCAAAATCTCACGGTTGGCGTGTTGGGCATAGTCCGCGCCTAGCGCGACCCGTGCGCGTGTCGGCCCTAAACTGCGATAGCCCGCTGGGGGATAGCGACACGCCCCGACGAAGGCTTCGCACTCAGCGCGGGTGTTAATCATCGGGCAGATGATGCCGTATGCCCCGCCATCCAGCAGGCGCATGATGCTCCCCGGTTCATTCCAGTTGACGCGGGCAAGTGGCACGGTATCAGTCGTTGAGATGGCTTGCATCAGTTGTATCGCGGTCTCGATGCTGTGCAATCCGTGTTGCAGGTCAACGACGATGCTATCCCAACCGGCATTCGCCATCACTTCGGCTGACCACATACTGGGGATGTGTAACCAGCCATTGACGACTGTTTCGCCTGTGTCCCAAATTTTACGTAAAGGATTGACTTTCATAAAATACTATTTTCTCTTTCCAGATGTCATCATGCCTCATTTTAGGCAGTCATTGCTATCATAACGCGCTTTGCATACGTATGCAAGCGTGTGCAAAGATAAGGAACTACAAAATTGCCCTGAGCGGTCAAAAGAGCGGTTGCCCCGGCATATGCACGCGCAAACGATAAACGGATGTTGAGGCGGTGATGTACAGACTTTTGAAATCTTCATCGCCCCAGATGAAATTCGTCGCGTGTTCAGGAATCAAGATACGCCCCAGACAGCGCGCTGTTTGATCGAACACATGGATACCACCAGGGCCGCAACTGTATAAGTGTCCAGCACTGTCGATTTTCATCCCGTCCGGCACGCCGCGCCCGTCACCGGTCGTCTCGCCCCAGATGCGTCCGTCACTGATGCTGCCATCGGTTTGAACATCAAACACGCGGATGTGAAAGCGACTGGTATCGTTGATGTACAGTTGGCGCTCATCATGCGAGAAGCACAACCCATTCGGCTTGTCAAAATCATCGACTAATAGGGTGATTTCTAAATTGTCAGGATCGACGCGATAGACACCAGCGAAGCCTAGCTCGGATGCACGCGGGATGCCGACAAATGCCTCGCGCCCACTCATCGGATCAGTGAAGTAAGTCGCGCCGTCGCTTGCGACGACGATGTCATTAGGGCTATTGAGGACTTTACCGCGATATTCGGCGGCGATGACCGTGATCTGACCGTCGTGCTCTGTGCGTGTGACGCGACTGCTAGCATGGTGACAGGTCAACATGCGCCCTTGCCGATCGTAAGTGTTGCCGTTTGCCATGTGGCTGTTCGGGCGGATGTCGTTTAAGCCGTCACTTGCATGCCATTGATAGATACTGTTGCCTGTGATGTCGCTGAAGCGCAGATGATGCTCATAGGGATGCCAGATGGGGCCTTCAGTGAATTTGAAGCCCGTCAGGTGTTGTTCGAGAGTTGTCGCGGGTGTGACAATATCGAGCAGGCGTTCATCGCGTATATCGAGTTCAACCATTGACTGTTTGCTCCTTCCAGAAGCCCACGCCCGTCAACCAATCGCGCAGGGCTTGTGTCGTTTGTTGCGGCTGCTCTAGTGTGCTCAGGTGACCGCAATGCTCGAGGATTATCAGGCGACTATTGGGTAGTTGTTGCGCCATCTCCTCATGAATTGCGACTGGAATCACCGTGTCCTCGCGTCCTGTCAGCACGAGCGTGGGGCAGGTGATGTTGGGTAAATCGGGGATTGCGCTCGGGCGTGCGAGCTGGGCTTTCACCTCGTTGACGAAACCATCGATGCCGATTGTCTGCGCCATCGTCAGGATTTTGGCGCGCAGGGTTTGATCTTTCTGATGATCGGGATGGAGCATGATGTCCTTGAGAAAGTCGGTCGTGATCGCGCGAAACTCGCCCAGATGTGCCATGCCGACGAAGCGTTGTTGATTTGCGCGGGTTTGGGGGGCGGCATCGTGCGGGTTGGTGTTCAGCAGGGCGAGCTTAACGATGCGCTCGGGGGCTTGTCGCCATAGCTCAAACGCGACAATGCCCCCGTAGGATAAGCCCGCGACGGCAAATTGTCCCGTCACCTGTGCCAGCACGTAGCGTGCGACATCCGGCAGATTATCTTGCTGATGAACATCGACGACCTGCGGCGCGGCGATGTCGCGTAAGTGTTGCATCTGATGCTGAAACAAGGTCGCATCACACAGCGTGCCGGGCAGTAGAAGTAACGGGATTTTCGCCATGATTACCCCCAGAGTTGCTCGCTAGCGCGTCTTGCACCTTCCGCCAGCGCTTCCAGTTTGGCATATGCGATGTCGGGATGTACTGCGCCGAAACCCGCGAACGTGCCGAAGCCGCAATCAGTGCCAGCGATGACGCGCTCTTTGCCGACAATCGTGGCATATTTGTGGATGCGCTCGGCGACAAGATCAGGGTGTTCGACGAAGTTGGTGGTCGTATCCAGCACGCCCGGAATCAAGATTTTGTCATCGGGGATCTCAGCGGTCGCCCACGTTTGCCACTCGTGCGAGTGGCGCGGGTTGGCTCCCTCGAACTGGATCGCCTGTGGCTTGGCGCTCAGCACGATGTCGATGATCTCGGCAAGATCAACATCGTGGGTGTGCGGGCCTTCGTAGTTGCCCCAGCACAGGTGCATACGAACGCGATCAGCTGGTACGTTCTGTAGCGCATAGTTCAGCGCCTCGACCTGACGCTGTGCCGCCTTGCGAAAGATGCTGATGTCGTCATCACGAAAGCGAATGTGACGACCCATCGCGAGATCAGGGCTGTCGATTTGTAAGATCAAGCCGGCATTGGTGATTGTCTCGTATTCGACTTTCATCACCTCGGCTAATGCCTGTAGGTACGCTTCATCGGTCGGGTAGTATTCGTTGGGCTGGAAGACGGCAATCACGCCCGGCGATGCCGAATTCATGAAGGCTTCTTCCGCACCGACAGCCTGCGCCGCCGCTTTCAAGTTGGCGATGTCTTTTTCGAGTGCGCTCAAATCCTTGATTGTGATCTCGCCACGCACTACTGGGCGATGATATTTGGGCGTGCCGCCTTGTTCGGCAAGACGTTGCTTAAATGCTGGAAAATCGTCGAGGTCTTTGGGGGTGGCGCGTGGTGTATCCGCGATCTCAAAACCGGTGAAGCGATGCCGGATATAGGTCGCATAGCTGATTTTGCTCATTTCGCCATCGCTGATGATGTCCACACCGGCATCGACCTGCTTCTGGGCGACATCGCGCACGGCACGGGTCATCACCGCGTCGAATTCGGCGGGGTCGTAATCTTCGTCGCGATCTTGTGCAAAAAGCTGATCGACAACGGCTTGCGGGCGCGGCATACTGCCGACATGAGTTGTTAGAATACGGTCAGAGCTGTTCTTCACGATATATCCTTCTATTTTGGTGGTTGAAAATCTTTAAGATCGACTCCCATCAGTTGCTTGAACATGCCCATCAATTTTTCGTTCTGGGCGGCTTTCTGTTCGTCGTAATCTACGGGATGAACCATTTTACCCTTTTCATCGGCTTGATAGCCATTTTCGGCGGCGGTTTGCTCGACCTGCGGCGACCAGTAGGGGTCTTTGCCTTCGTAGACTTGGTGTGATTCTAGCACGGCGAAGAACCAGCCGATTTGGTCGCCAATGTATTCGAAGCGGCGATACATGCCGGGCGGTAACGAGATCAAATCCCACTCGTCAAGGTCGAAGTAACCTTCGACTTCGTCGGGATCGTCGGAGTTCCCCCAGTAGAAGCGCCACGGCCCCTTGAGGATGAAGAATGACTCGATGTAATCGTGGGTGTGCCACGCCGGGCCACAATTAGGCGGTGCCCAGCCCATGCCAATTTGGTAATTATGCGGTGCGGTGATCGCCCGTTGGATCTCATAATCGGGGTTTTCGCTAGCGGTATCGCCGATCACGGCGTAATTCATCCGAAAATGATTAGGGAGCATACTATCAATAAACATGATCGGAATGCCCTGATCTTTCAAATTTTCAAACCGCATGACACGTTTCGCCATGCTCTCGGCGGTCTGCTTTGGATGCTCCATGGTGATCTCCCTCTTGTCAAAATAAATATTAGATCGTGCTAAAGCCGATCGAGATGATGAAGCTGAATATCGTGTGCGGTTGATCCGTGTTGGGCGAGATCCGCCATGATTTCGCCGATCCCGCTCGCCATCTTGAACCCGTGACCGCTGAAGCCTGCCGCGATAGATACCTGTGGCGCATCGGGCAGGGTTTGCATGATCCAGTGTTCGTCGGGCGTGTTGGTGAACATGCACACCTGCATCTCTAGCGTCTTGCCCGCGCCATCGGGGAAGTATTTCTCACCGAATTGCCGTAGGAGTGTTTCATCTGCGGGGTAGACCTTGCGATCGACGGTGTCAGGGTCAACGATTTCATCGCGATGATGCCAGCGCCCGTATTTCATGCCGGGGGTTGCGCCCGTCAGGTTGAATTCAGGGAAGCCATAGTAGCGACCTTCTTCGACTTCGGCATTCCAAACTGGGAAGCGATCCAGCGTGAACCAGTCCGGATTGTGTGGCTCTAACCAGATCAACACTTGTCGCTCTGGAATAGCTTTAGTGGACAAGCGCGGGACGAGTTTCGAGGCCCACGCGCCGCCGCAGATCACGAGTTTGTCAGCCGTGTATGTCCGCGCCGAAGTCGTGACGTGTACGCGCTCATCGCCGGTGATTGTCCAGTTGTGTACACGCTCGCCAGTACGCACGCTTGCACCGCGTTGTTTCGCGACGCTCACATGGGCTGTGATACATTTTTCTGGCACGAGCAAGCCCCCCTGTGGTTGATACACCGCTTTGATGTGCGCTGGCGGACGGTAGCCGGGGAAGCGTTGTGTCAATTGCTGGCTATCTAGCACCTCATACGCGAGGTCGTGATCGATGCAACTCTGCAAACTGCCGGCGAACACGCGACTATCTTCTGCCCCCATGTCGATGCTTCCTGTTCGATAGAAGAGCTTAGTATCGGACTCATGTTCGAGCGTACGCCAGAGGTCATATGTGCGGCGCAGAAGCGGCACATACGAGGGGTCTTCGTAGTAGGCAAGGCGGATGATGCGCGTCAAGCCATGCGATGATCCTTTGTCGTGGGCAATTGTGAATTGTTCGATCCCCAGCACGTTTAACCCGCGCGTCGCCAGATGATACAGCGTCGCGCTCCCCATCGCCCCGATACCGATGACAATCACATCATAATGCGTTGACATGCGCGCCCTCCATGATACCTGACACCAAAATTTGCATACGTATTCAGCTTGTGCTATTATTTAACATATCACGAAAACGATTTCGGTCAAGCACTTGCTCTATGTCCATTTCAATCAGCAATATTGCTAAACGATTGAACTTGTCTAATTCGACCGTCTCGAAGGCTTTAAACGGCTATCGGGATGTTTCGGACGCGACACGGGCGCGTGTCATCCAGACCGCACACGACATGGGCTATCAACCGAGTGCGGCGGCGCGTAACTTGCGCCGGGGACGCACGGACAAAATTGGCTTATTCTTGAACACATCGCTGGAATATGTCGTGGATTATTTGTCGGGTATCATTCCGGGCGCGGTCATGACTGCACAGGGCTTCGGCAAGAATCTGTTGATTTACACCATTACCGATAACAACCCCGAGCATTTGCTCAAGGTTTGTCGTGCGGGTGAAATTGACGGGGTGATTCTCTTCTCGACGCATTATGACATGCAGACGATCGAGACCCTGCTCAATGACCAGTTCCCGTTCGTGGTGATGGGGCGCGAGATACGCGACAGGCGCGTGCCATATGTCGTTCCGGATTACTACGATGGATCGTATCAAGCGACGCGCTACTTGATCGAGCTAGGGCATGAGCGCATCGCTTTTATGACACGACCAGAGCTTGAGACGGCCAATGATGCACGCTTGCGCGGGTATCTCGATGCGCTGACCGATGCGAACATCCCCTGTGATGAGGCGCTGATTGTTGAAACGCGCATCGAACCATACAGCGGTGTTGCCCCTACGAAAAAATTATTACAATTCGACGGGGTACCGACGGCTATTTTCGCCTTTCATGATTTGGTGGCGGTGGATGTCATCACTGTTTTGCAAGAACACCAGATCGACGTGCCGGGGGAGGTCGCTGTCATGGGTTTTGACGGCTTGCGTGCAGGTTTCATGACGACACCGCACATCACAACTGTCGCCCAGCCCTTAACGTTGATCGGTCAGCGTGTGATCGAAATTATCAATCAGACACTCGAACATCCTGACTCCGCACCTGTGCAAGAGTTGGTGTCGGTGCAATTAATCGTGCGCGATTCGACCTAAGCTCTTATTAGTTCTTGCCGACTGTGTCGGTCAAAATTATTGATTATCATAATGAGGTTTATGCTATGAGCGACAACGTTGCCGATAACCCGACCGACCCCAAGCATATCACCCTGCAAAGCAAGGTCGATATTCAAAATCTGCGCGATGCTGATGGCAATCCGCAACAATCGCTACAGGGCTTCGATCCTAAATTTACCGATTTTGTCGATTACATCATCCGCATCACGCATGAAATCTGGGAAGAGAAGGCGATCGGCAAGCTCTACGACTATTACGCCAACACCGTGCAAATCCACACATCAGGCGGCACGATTTATGGGCGCGATCAAGTCCTTGCTGGCACGATCGCGACGCTCGCCGCTTATCCCGATCGTCGTCTGTATGGTGATGAAGTCGTCTGGGGTGGGGATGATGCGGTCGGTTTATACTCATCGCATCGCCTGACGCACGCCGGTACGAATCGCGGTTGGTCGCTATATGGGCCACCCACGGGCAAAAAAGTCCACTATCGCGCGATTGCGGATTGCTTCGTCAAGCGCAATATGATTGTCGAAGAATGGCTGGTGCGCGATGAATTGACTCTCATTCATCAACTAGGCTTAGAGCCGGTACAGCTGGCGAAAGAGATGGCGCGCAAAGATGCCGACAAGGGGCGTATTTTCCCGGTGGCGGGCGACGTTGAGCGCGGCATCGGGCAGTATCCACCAGCTGAGATTCTACCGCTACAAACACCGGAAAATATCATCTCGCGCATGTTCAATCAGGTGTGGAACTGGCGTCTGCTCAACACTGTGCGCGATTACTTCGCCCCCACCTTCAAATTTGAAGGGCCATCGATGCGACGCACGAGCGGTTGGAATGATTATCAGGCTTATGTGCTGTCGCTATTATCGCCCTTTCCTGATTTACGCATCACGCCGGAACACTTCTGCTATGTTGGCGATGAGACGAGCGGTTATCGCACAGCCACGCGCTGGCGCATGCGCGGCACACACACTGGCTACGGGAATTATGGCGAGCCGAGCGGGCAACCCATTGATATTCTCGGCATCAGTCATCATCTGCTACAGCAGGGCAAAATCCAAGCTGAATGGACGATCTTCGATGAGTTCGAGTTACTGAAACAGATTCATCGCCCACCGTCCACCTAATTTCTATGGAAAAGGTGGTGATGTCGTGATCGATAGTGATGACGACACGCCTTTTTAAATAATGTAATGATCTATCTTTCTTGAGGAGTACACGCAATGAAACGTTTCTTGATTGCAATCCTGATGCTGGTGCTAGTTGTGCCGGTCATCGCTCAGGAGAATACAGAATGTACGGTATCCGCACCGGATGAACCGACTGATGTCAACTTCATCGGCGGGACGTTCCCCATTCTCGATTTTTATGCAGGCGAAATCGGAGCCTGTGATGAGGTTGAAAACCTGAGCGTCAGCGTACAGTTGCCGCAAAGCTCGGATGCACAGTCTGAGATTCGTCTGGCGGCATCCGCTGGCGGCGCGTCGCCTTTCGACATCATCCACGGTAGTAATGATTTCATCGTTGAGATTGCCGCGCAGGGGTACTTGTTATCGCTGAACGATCTGATCGAAACCTACAGCGACGAATACGCGCTCGATGACATCAGCGATGCCCTATATAACGCTTCGGCAGTTGATGGCAACATCTACGGTATTCCGGTCATCGTCAACACGCAACATTTCTACTATAACCGTCCGCTGTTGGAAGAAGCCGGCATTGAACCGCCGACGACTTACGCAGACGTGATCGACGCGTGCAACACGCTCGATGCTGATGAACTCGATGTTGATTTCATCTTCGGCATGGTTGTCTCGGCAAATTGGGCGTGGCGGATTGAGTTCATCAATCTCTACGGTGCTTTCGGTGGTGAACTGCTGGATGAGGACAACATGCCGATGTTCAACAACGAAACTGGTGTCGAAGCGCTTGAATTCATGCAAGAACTGGTCGGCGCGTGCCTCGGCGATCAGGGCGTTCTGCTCTCGACCGATGACCTGCAAGCCGGTTTAGCAAACGGCAGTATTGCGATGGGTCATATGTGGGCGAGTCGTGCCGCGCTGATGGATGATGAAGAGTTGTCGCTGGTCGTTGGCGATATCGAATTCGCACCGGCTCTGTACCCGACGGAAGACACCACTCTGCGCGGTGGGATGCCGTGGTCGGACTATCTCGCAATCCCCGCGACGAGCGATGTCGATCCTGATCTAGTTTTCCGTTTGGTTATGGAAGCCGCCGATCTCGAATCGCAAACAGAAGCTCTGGAGCTGGGTCTGGTCTCGCGTGATGGAACTAGCGAATTTGCACCACGTTATGCCGAAGCCTCCCTACAAACAATCGCCGAGGGTGCGCCCGGTCTTAACTCGCCTGCCGCACAGATCGTTCTGCCGGCGCTGGAGCAATTCTTGCCGATGGTCTACACCGGTGAGATGACTGCCCAAGAAGCCCTCGATGCCGCCGCGGCACAATATATCGAAGATGCAACCATTCAGGGGTATATCGACGGCGAATAAGTCGATGTATCACCGCTGTTGATCGAGCTGGTGTGTCGTCATCATGGCGGCATACCAGTTTGTTCCCGCTGTCCTTCGCCCGTCTACAGTGCAAGGCTATAATATTTTATGGATAAAAAGACCTTTGCTTATTTTATCGCGCCTAGTATCATTCTGATGGTCTTGTTGATGGTTGTACCACTCGTCGCTTCGGTATGGCTATCGCTGAATACCATCACCCTGCAAACCATCGACAGTCCCGAATTTGTGGGGCTTGCCAACTATGCCGAAATTTTACAGCTGACCGAAGATAGCAGCTCTCGCTTCTGGAGTACGATGGGCTTCACGCTGTCGTATATCGCGATTACTGTGCCCACGCAGATTTTTCTGGGCTTGATCATCGCGCTCTTGCTCGACCAAGTACGGGCGTTTCGTGGGGTTTACATCGCGGCGACGCTCTTGCCTTTCATTGTCACGCCGCTGGTGGGGACGATCATGTATCGTAATCCGCTACGCAATGGTGAACTAGTGCCGTGGGTGCTGGACGAATTCTTCAGTCTGGATGTCAATTTCTTCTTGCCAGATACGATCCAATATGTGATCTTCGCCCATGCCATCTGGTATGTGACTCCTTTCGCGATCGTGACGCTCTTCGCTGGTCTCCAGACAATCCCGCAAGAACCCTTAGAAGCCGCCCGCGTAGACGGGGCAAACTGGTTCCAACGCCTGTGGCATGTCGTGTTACCTAACCTGCGGAGCTTATTCATCCTGCTCGCGCTGATTAACATGATGGATGCCTATCGTGTCTTCGATAATATCTTCGTCTTAACAGGGCAGAGTGGCACCTATAGCCATGTGCAAACGATTATGTATTACAACTATGACATTGTGAACAGAGGGCGTTTGGGGCTTGCGAATGCGATGAGTGTCTTGACCGTGATCGGCGTGATGGTCATCTTGATCCCGTGGCTGTATCTCACCTATCGCCAACAAATGGAGGAACGCTGATGGAACAGATAAAGAATCCGTGGATACGGGGTGTCATTCACACGATATTGGTCTTTTGGGTTATCTATAGCATTTTTCCTTTTGTGATGTCAACCTTAACATCGACGATGGTCGTGCGCGATGTGATCGCCCGTGATCCGAAGTTCATGCCGCAGTTTCTGGTCGATAACAACATCGCGATTGCTATTTTGCTCGCGATTGTGATCATCGGGGTCTATCTCTTCGCGACGCGCATCCGCGCCCGCCGTCCGCGCAAATTCGGCGAGATAAAGACCGATCTGCCGCTTGATGTCGGGTCACTGTTGAGCGTGACGCTGGTCTTGCTCAGCTTCTGCGGGATTTTCTTGTGGTTGACGGGTGTTGTCGGCGAGAATCAGATTTTCCAACCGACGGCACAAGCCTATCAGGACGTGTGGCTTCGCAATGATGCCGCAATTGCCGCGTTTGGGCCGATTGGGGCGGGTCTGATTATCCTGATTATTGCGCTCATCAGTATTGGCATTTATGCCAGCAATAACCCTGATAACCCGATCACAAATTATGCCGCGCTGGGGATGATCGTCGGCGGCACGCTCTTCACCTTGCGTCAGGTGATGGCATGGGTCGGCAATATTCGCCTTGATGAAACCTTCCTCGCCGCCAATGCCGAGCGTGCAGTCTTTGTGCCAGAGTGGTTCGGCTTTCTAGTGGCAATTGGCATCGGGACGCTGGTCTTTGGCCTCATCTACCAGAACAAAAACGGCGCGACATCCGTTTATTTCGCCATCGTCTTTGTGATCGTCAGCGTGATTATCGGTCTGCCGCAGTTCGTGCGCTTCAATGTGTTCTACGAGAGTTTCCTCAATACCGTGATTGTGACTGTCTCGACCGTGACCATCTCGATCTCGATCGGGTGTCTGGCGGCATATGCGCTAGCACGTTATCGCGGGTTGACGGGCTTCATGATTTTGATGACTGCGCTCGGCTTCCGCGCCTTGCCGCGACTGGCGTTCATCCTGCCGTACTACTACTTCGCCAACATCACCGGCTTGTTCGACACGCACATCTTGCTGATTATCACCTTCGTGACGATCAATCAGCCCTTTACCATCTGGATGTTACGCAGTTTCTTCATGGATATTCCGCGTGAAATCGAAGAATCGGCGATGATTGATGGGTGTAACCGCCTGACCGCGTTCACACGGGTGATTATCCCGATTGTGTGGCCCGGCATCATCACGACGGCCTTGTTCTCGATGTTGTTGGCGTATAACGAGTTCTTGCTGGCGAGCCTGCTCACATCAACTGTGCAGACGTTACCGGTAGCGATGGCGCAATACACCAGCGGCGAGACCCTGCGCGTGTTACCCGCGATGAATGCCAGCGCCGTGTCAATCACGATCCCGATTGTGATTATCATTATCTTCTTCCAGCGTTACTTAATCAAAGGTCTAGCCGGTGGGGCAGTCAAAGGCTAATGCCTGTAGCAGATATGCAATTGCTTGATTATAACACACACAGGAAAGGCGCTATTGATGAGCGAACAGAGTGAGAAAAACAAGCGACTTGTCGCTGATATGTACGAGGGACTCAACCAAAATGTACTGGGCTTGATGCAACGTTACTGGTTCACAGATATGATCTGGCAGGGGCCGGCGGGCATCGGTACTAAGCGCGGCATCGACGCATTCGAGCATGATTATCGGGAGGCGTTTATCCGCGCCTTCCCTGATAAACACGCGACTGATCTGGTACGGATTGCGGAAGGGGATTGGGTCGCCGCGGCGGGCGTGCAGGATACGAGCTTCGCTGAAGATTGGTTGGGTATTCCGGCGACTGGTGACAAAATCCAGATTCGTTATATGGACTTCTGGAAAATCGAAGAGCGTGATGGCGAACGCAAGCTCGCCGAAAACTGGGTGCTGATTGATATTCTGGGGGTGCTGGAACAGGCGGGCTATGATGTCAACAAAGTTCTGGCATTCATCGGCTCAAAGTCGCCGGAATTTTTCGATGAGGTGGTGATTGATGCCGACGACAACCATGAATAGCATCCCCAATCAGAACAAAGCCCTCATCCAGCCCTTGCGCGCGGCGCTCTACGATATTGATCCTACGGCTTTGCACGATCAACTGGCGGCGGTATTCGCGGATGATGCGATGATACGTCTCGCGTTCCCGTTCGAGGATGTAGACGGCCCGTCTGATCTACATGAGCGCGTTTATCGTCCGCTTTTAGACGCAATGCCTGATCTTGAACGGCGGGATTATATCGTCATGGCAGGGGCGGTTGATGATCGACACTGGGTCGGGTGTGCGGGCTACTACATGGGCGTTTTCGAGCGCGCATGGCTTGATATTCCGCCGACGGGTCATCTGGTCGGCATGCGCTATCATGAGTTCTTCCGTATTGAGGCAGGGCAAATCGTCGAGATGCAAGCCCTGTGGGATATTCCAGAAGTCATGATGCAAGCCGGAGCATACCCGATGGCTCCTAGTCTCGGCGTAGAGTGGCGCGTGCCAGCACCGGCATCACAGGATGGCATCCTCACTGCGCCCTATGATGCCGACCATGCGAATGCTAGTCTGGCGCTGGTCAGCGCGATGCTGACGGGACTCACACGCTCACGCGAGGGACACGATAAGATGGAATTGTCGCGCTTCTGGCATCCGAAGATGAACTGGTACGGCCCGGCAGGTATTGGCAGTATGCGCCGCGTGTCCGGCTTCCGCAACTGGCATCAAATCCCGTTTTTGAAAGCAATGCCCGATCGGCGTGGATTGCCCGAAAACCGTAATTTGTTCGGCGATGGCGATTACGTCGGCTTCACGGCGTGGCCCGGTATGGACGTGACGCTGACGGGCGATGGCTGGTTGGGCTTACCGCCTGTCAATCGTAAGCTGACCATGCGTAGTCTTGACTTCTGGCGTTGTGAGAACGGTCGCATCCGTGAGAACTGGGTACTGGTCGATCTGCTTGATGTCTATCATCAGCTCGGCATTGACGTATTCCAGCGTATGCGCGAGCTAACGCACATGCGCCAGCCCAACTTCTCAGGAGAACCATTGTGAGCATCCAGGCGAACAAGAGCCTCGTCTGGGATTACTGGCAACAGGTCAGCGGGCAGGGGCTGGCGGTATCGCTCGCAGATTACTTGCACCGCGATGTGGTCTGGCATGGCTTTGAACCTCTGCGCCATCTCAAGGGGGTTGCGGCGGTTGACGCGCACTTCTGACAACTGATGCGCCACGCGCTACCCGATGTTATGCGTCGTCCGTATGTATTCATCGGCGGTAGGTTTGAAGGCGCGGATTGGGTCTGCGGGACGGGTGACATCATCGGCACCTTCGCGCATGATCTCTTCGCTATTCCGGCATTGATCTTCTACAACAACTTAAAGATGCTAATCGTTATACAACTAAAGGAAACACACTGCAATGACGCAATATCAGGCTTCAAAACAACTTATCCGACAATACTTTGCTGAGATGGAAGCGGCAACACCGGCAACCATCGGCGATGTCCTGCGTAAGTACGTTGCTGATGATTACCAATGGCGCGGGGTTTATCCCTTTCGTTCACTAGAGGGCGTGGACGAAATCGCCGAGCAGTTCTGGGCACCTCTGATGCGTACTCTCACGCATACTCAGCGCCGTCAGGATGTTTTCATCGCTGGCACGAACGAAGTCAGCGGCGAAGAGTGGGTGATGAGCATGGGTAATTTCATGGGATTATTCGATCACGATTGGCTCGGTATCCGGCGCACGCGCAAAATTGCGATGCTGCGTTATGCTGAGTTCAACTGTATCGAAAACGGCAAGATCACGCAGACCGGCATCTTCGTCGATTTAATCGGCTTGATGACACAGGCGGGCATGTATCCTCTGCCGCCCGCAACAGGCATCTATTTCAATTATCCCGGCCCGCGCACGCACGATGGCTTGCTCTACGACGATGCCCCGCCACAGGAGAGCGCAAAGACGCTCGCGCTGGTCAACAAGATGATTGCTGATCTCGATCACCTCAACGTCAGCGGTGCGATGGGATGCCCGCCGGATGTCCTGCGGCGCACATGGTCTGAGCGCATGATGTGGTACGGCCCGGCCGGAGTCGGCGCGACCTACACGATTGATCGCTATCAAGAACAGCATCAACTGCCGTTTCGCAGTACGATGACAGACAAACGCTTTCACGGGCATACCTGCCGCTTTGCCGAGGGCAATTACGCCTGCTTCTTCGGTTGGCCCAATTTATCGAACACGCCGATGGGGGGGTGGCTCGGGTTGCCGGGTGGTCGCGTCAACGCTGAGATGCAAGTGGTCGATGTCTATCGCCGTGAGGGCGATAAGCTGGCTGAAAATTGGGTGCTGCTCGACATCCCGTACTGGCTCAAAAAGCAAGGGCTAGATATCTTCGAGCGCACGCAGACCATCCTCAACCCGTAGCCATCACGATGATGGCTGTACTGCCTGTAGCATGTGCTTGAGATGATGTAAGGTCTCACGCGGGGTGAAGCCGCCATGCTTGTGTATGTAAATCTGGGCGAGCCATTCATCGTCTGACTGGATATAGCGTGTCGCCGTCAGCAGAATGATGTGTAAATCGCGATACTGTTGATCGGTCTCTAGTGCGGTCATCAGCTCGAAGCCGTCCATCTCGGGCATCGAGAGATCGAGGAAAACGAGATCGGGCGTGTCGGTCTGGATGGTGTCGTAGGCTTGTAAACCATCGTAAGCACGGCGAACGGTGTAAGATCGCTCTAAGCGTTCGATGCTTCGTTGCATCAACTGTACGAAGCCGATTTCATCATCGACGATCAAAATTTTCTGTACGTCCGCGTGTCGGGCGAGAATATCAGCGATCTGCTGGGGCTTGACAGGCTTGGCGAGGCTATCCGATACCGGTAGCGCGTGCCCTAGCCACTGACTGCTGGGCAAAGTGCATTCGATGATCGGAATCGGGCGGGATGCCAGTGCGGGGTCATCGGGCAGGCGATTGTGAACGATGGCGACCGGTTGATGCGTTTGGATCTGCTCGGATAAAGTAGCGGGATCATCCAGCGCGTGAACTGTGAACTCGCCGAGATGACGATGCAGGAGTGAATGTGTGTGCGGGTCGCGGTCGATGAGCAAGAGGGCGGGGGCTTCGGGTTGTGTCTCCGCTGGTCGCGCTGGTGTGCTGTGCGCTGTGCGCTGGCGGCGTGGGATCGGCAGGGTGAAGGTGAAGGTCGTCCCTGCGCCATAGACGCTATCGACGTAGATTGATCCGCGATGGGCTTCGATAAACTCTTTGGTGATCGCTAAGCCCAATCCTGCCCCGCCATGTTGCCGACTCAAGGAATAATCGACCTGATAGAACTCGTCGAAGATATGCGCGATGTTCTCGCCAGAGATACCGCGTCCGGTATCGGCAACGATGAAAGTGACGTGCTTGTCATCGGCGTAAACCTGCAAGCGCACAGTGCCCATCTCGGTGAAGCGGCGCGCATTCGTCAGCAGGTTAATCAGCACTTGCCGGATGCGGGTGCGGTCGATATCGATCGCGGGTAAATTCGGCGCGATCTCCGTGATGAAGGCGACCGACGTATCCGCGAAGTAGTGCGCGATCATCTGCGCGGTATCTTCGATGAAATGATTGAGATCGACTGTCTCGAAATTGAGCGCGAACTCTGACATCTCAATATGTGATAAATCAAGCACATCGTCGATCATCGCCAGCAGATGCTTGCTATTGCGATGAATCTGATAAATATCTTGATGGAGCTTGGGCGGGAAGAACACGTCGCCGTACACCTCAGGAGTCAAGTGCATGATCTCGCTGAAGCCAAGGATGATACTGAGTGGCGTACGTAGTTCGTGGCTGACATTCGACGCGAAGCGTTCTTTCATGCGGCGCGCATCTTCCGCTTGCTGGCGTGCATGGATCAATTGCGCCTGTAAGCGGCGTTGGTTCTGGTAGGCTGTTTCTAGCGATTTCACCGTGCTGACGAGTTCCGCCCGCCGATCGCGTGTTTCCTGCAACAGTTGATCAGCGCGTTGGTGCATCGAGCTATACCACGCCAGCGCCGTATCAAACGACGACACGACAATATAGGTCGTCGCCAGCGCAACCACGAAATACATCAGCAAATGTCCCTGAAGCGATAGCGCCTCAGTCGGCATTATGCCGACAATCGCACTAGCAAAGAGCGCGATGCCCAGTAGCGCGCCGTTAGACATCATCAAGGCGCTGATGAGCAAAATCGGCGCGATGAAATACGGAATCCACGGCGCAGGGTACAGGCGCAAGCTTGCCCAGAATATGCCGTATAACGACCCGACGAAAATATAACGCGCTGTGTTAGGGTAGTGCGCGTGCAGATGATACAGTTGCCACAACAACAGCATGTAGACGAGTAATACAATCAGCATCAGGTGTGGGCGCGGTTGCTGGAGTAACAGCACGTTGATGCTCACGCCGGCGATAATCATCAGCAACCAGATGAAGCGATAGAATAGACGCTCGCGGAAATCTAACACCACATCACGATACGCGTGGTGCGGCATGTGGCGATAAATGTGCTTCATAGCTCAAGCTCGGCGAGGGCTTGGAGTAGGATGGCTTTATCGACCGGCTTGGTGATGAACTTCGACGCGCCTAATGAAAAGGCCAACTGCGGGTCGTTAATCACCGAGCAGATAATGATCGGCGTATCGCTGGTGGCAGGCAACGTCCGCAGGCGTTGGAGCATCTCCCAACCGTCCATTTCAGGCATCATCAAATCCATGATAATCGCATCCGGCAGGGTCGATTGTGCCAATTGTAAGCCATCATGACCGCTGTTCGCTGTCATCACCGTGTAGGACTCGCTGGTGAGATAGCGCTTCATCAAGTCCACCAGTCCCGGATTATCGTCGATAATCAGCACGCTCACATCACGTCCACCCATCGTCAGGACGAATTGATCAGGCTGATGCTGGATACGCCATCCCAATTGCTGGATGAATTGTGCGGTCACCGGTGTGAGGATCTCTGTCGTGCCAGTGGGGGTGTATTGCACACACAGCGTCGGCGCGGAGTCAGTCTCGCTCAGCTGGATGCTGATGTCGGTCTGTGTCTTCTGGATCGTCTGGCTGAATAAGCTCATGAGTACCTGACGGGCGAGCGTCAAATTGGTGGCGACGGTCACATCTGGCACGACGCTGATCGCCAGCGTGACTTGCAATTGCTCGGCTAGTCGTCCGACAGCATCGATAACACGCGCGGTCAAATCGCTCATGTTGACGCTTTGGATGTGTCCCTGTACCTGTGTCACTTCTGACTCAATCGATGAGAGGGTATCCATCGGCGAGCGGGTCGCGGGTGCGTTGCCAATTTTGTACCACAGGATGCTGGCGATGCTGTCCTGTCCCTTCTTCAGATCACGGTAGACCTGCCGCACAGATATACCGAGTTCGAGCGCGGCTTCTTGTATTGTCATGCCGCCGACGTAATGCAAGTGCAACAGGTTATAGACACGTCCCATGCCAGAGCGCACGCCTTTGTTATCGCCGGGATTCACCTGTTCGATCGCGTCCATCAAAGTGCGCCGCAACTGATGCGCGGGGGTGTCGCGTGCCTGTGGCTGTTGCGCTTGCAATTGCGCGACAAAGGGGTGCCGTTGCAAGGCGGGAAAGTCGTAGAGGTTCTCAAGTGCTTGCTTCACCAGATCGACGAAGGTATCGCTCATCTCTTGGGTATTTTGCGTCATGGTGGTTGTTGTCACTTCGCTAAAGTCTATTATTTGTGCTTATTGTACGACGAATGCGCGTTGATTTTGTCAGCTTTGTCACTATTTTGTCAGAGGTGTGGCAAAAATAAGTAGCAGTGACCAATGTCAGTTGGTATATTATATGCAAATGAGGGACAATTGTCGTCTACAATCTTCCCCGTCCCTGTTAAAACTTTTGGTTCTTTCGTATCTTGCGTGGTCAAGCTCTCTTTTTCCCCTTTTTGAAAAAAGGGAACGCCAAAAACTTTTGCTTTTTTGAACGCTATGCGTTCAAAATGAATAAGGTCAAGGAACGATAGTTCCTTGTGGGGGTGCGGGGGCAGAGCCCCTGCAACAAAAACCACGCTATCTCCCAAAGAGCTAAACTTTTCTGCGAATTAATATCTATAGGAGACTTTTATGAAATCTCGCTTAATGCTTATCCTCACGCTGATTAGCGCCTTACTGCTGGTGAGCGTCGTTGCCGCGCAAGAAGAAAGTGGCGGCGAACTAGAAATTTTCTCGTGGTGGGCGGGCGATGAAGGCCCCGCGCTAGAAGCTCTAATTGATCTATTCAACGAAGCTAATCCTAATGTCGAAGTCGTCAACGCGACGGTGACCGGCGGCAGTGGTGTCAATGCGCGTGCCGTACTCAAGACACGGATGCTCGGTGGCAACCCGCCCGATAGCTTCCAGGTGCATGCTGGTGAAGAACTGACCGGCACATGGGTCGTGGCTGATCGTATGGAAGACTTGACCTTCCTCTACGAAGAAAATGGCTGGTTCGATGCCTTCCCCGATGACTTGATTAATCAGATCACCTACGAAGGTGGCATCTACAGCGTGCCGGTGAACATCCATCGCTCGAACGTGATGTG
This sequence comes from Anaerolineae bacterium, assembly GCA_034437755.1. GTDB lineage: Bacteria > Chloroflexota > Anaerolineae > Aggregatilineales > Phototrophicaceae > JAUZRW01. The sequence goes on from DAOTTV010000057.1 coordinate 32,235, forward strand.
GTATAACCCCGATGTGCTGGAAGCCAACGACGTAGCTGTGCCGCAGACGTGGGACGAATTCTTCGGCGCGTGTGAAACCCTACAAGCCGCCGGCGTGACCCCGCTGGTCGTCGCCGAAGCGTGGACGGTCAACCACCTGTGGGAGAGCGTTGCACTGGGTGTGCTGGGTGCTGACGGTTGGAATGGCATCTGGACGGGCGAAACTGATGTGAATAGCGACGAAATGCGCGAAGTTTGGGATACCTTCGGGCGCGTCCTCGAATGCACCAACATCAACGACGATGCCGCCGGTCTCAGCTGGCAACAAGCAACTGACCAGATGGTGGCGGGCGATGCCGCGTTCAACATTATGGGCGACTGGGCTTCCGGTTATATGACGACGACGCTGGAACTGGAACCGAACACTGACTTCGGCTTCGCACCATCACCGGACACCGGTGGTATCTTCATGTGGCTGTCCGATAGCTTTGGCTTGCCGGCAGACGCACCCAACCGCGACAACACCATCGCTTGGTTGGACTTGCTGGGTAATGTTGAAGGTCAAAACACCTTCAACCCGCTCAAGGGCAGTATTCCGGCGAACCTGAACGCTGTCGATGCCGCACCGGAACTGTACAACGAGTACCTGCTGGCAACGGCTGAAGACTGGTCAGAGAATACGCTGGTCGGTAGCCTCGCACATGGTACCGCCGCTAACGAACGCTTCATGGGCGACTTCAATCAGGTGATGCAAATTTACCTGCAAAGTGGCGACTCTGCCGCGACGACCGCCGCTATGGAAGCTATTTGCATCCAAGCCGGGTCATGTGGCTTCTAAGCACGCATTGATCTGAACCGCTGGGGGTATCCTGTTCGGGATACCCCTCATCAGTCACCATCACCGATTGTGACGAAGCGAGACATGCTCGCAACTCGGGGGCGTGTCCCGCCTCGCCATAAGCCAACAAACAGCTAATCTAAAAGGGAAAATCGCATGAAAAGCAACAGGGATCGCATGATTGCGTTCTTGATGGTCTTGCCATCGCTCTTGTTGATTGGCATTTTCGTCTACTACTTCATTGGGCGTGCGGTGCAAACATCGTTCACCGATTGGGGGGAAGACCCGACGAAACCGCCGTTGCAAGAAAATGTCGATAAGGCGTACATCGGTTTACAAAATTATGAAAACTTAATGACAGATTTGGTGCAATCAAACTTCCGTATTTCGCTGGTCAACACATTTTTCTTGACAATTTTTTTCGTCAGCGGATGTATTGCTCTCGGATTATTTTTAGCGATCTTACTCGATCAAGACGTGGCGGGCGAAGGTATATTCAGGACGATATTTTTATTCCCGATGTCTTTATCGTTCGTCGTCACCGGTACAATCTGGCGCTGGATGCTCCAGCCCAATGGCGGTATCAACATCTTGCCGACTTATCTCGGCTTACCGCCAATCGAATTTTCATGGCTCAATAGCCAGCATGTCTGGTGGCAGTTCGCGTGGACGAATGTCCCGCAGTATTTGACAGGGGCGGGCATTGCGGTGATGGCATTCATCGCTGTGCGCTATGCTTTGAACCAGCGTTGGCGTTCGCTGGGCTTTGCGGTCGGGGCTGGGCTGGTGATCGCACTGGTGTTCATGGCAGGTGCGTGGGATTTCATCTGGCCCCCGCTCGATTTTCCCGATATAGAACCAGCAATCGCCCCTAAAGGCTTTAATGCGGCGCTGGTCGGCATCATCATCGCGGCTATCTGGCAGATGGCGGGCTATACAATGGCGATGTTCATCGCGGGTATTCGCGGCGTATCGGAAGAACTGCGCGAGGCGGCGCGGGTCGATGGCTGTAGCGAGATTGGCGTGTATCGCCATGTGATCTTACCCCAGTTGAACCCGATTATCCTCAGCGCGATGATCATTCTCGGGCATATCTCGCTCAAGATTTTCGATCTCGTCTTCGCGATGTCCGGGCCGGATAACGCAAATACGGTCGTGCCGGGTATTCTGGTTTATACGAAAGGCTTCCGCCAGAATTCGCTGGCATCCGCGAGCGCGATTGCTGTGATTATGCTGTGCCTCGTCGCGGTGATTATCGTACCGTACTTGTGGTCACAATTGCGCGATGACGCGTGAGGGGAGAGATTGCTATGACTGTTAACACATCATCTGCTCAGACGAACGACTTTCGGCGTTATACCATCAAAGTGATCATTTACGTGGTCTTAATCCTGATGGCGGTCGTTTTTCTCACGCCGATTTATCTCGTGGTCGTCACTAGCTTAAAAGATCCGGCGACGATCAATCTGCAAACGACGTGGAATCTGCCGCAGAGCCTGCATTGGCAGAGCTATACCGAAGTGATCGAAGCCTTCGGGCCGCGCATCTATAACAGTACCGCCCTCGTCATCGGCGCGACGACGCTTTCCTCGGTGCTGGGATCGCTGAATGGCTATGTTTTCTCGAAGTGGCGCATCCCCGGCGAAAATATCTTCTTCCCGCTGATGCTGTTCGGCATGTTCATCCCGTATCAAGCGATTTTGATCCCCTTGTTCGAGTTCATGCGGTCGATTAACCTGTACGGTGGTATCCCGGGGCTGATCTTGATCCATACCGTGTACGGCTTGCCGATCACGACGCTGATTTTCCGTAATTTCTACGTCGAAATCCCCGACGAGATGCTGGAAGCCGCCGCGATCGACGGTGCAGATTTCTTCCGATTATATACGTACATCGTCTTTCCGCTGTCGATTCCCGGCTTTGTCGTGGTCGTCATCTGGCAATTCACACAAATCTGGAATGAGTTCTTATTCGCGGTGACGATGACTATCCCCGAAGCGCAACCGATCACTGTCGGTCTCGCACAGTTAGCTGGCGGGGAAGCCGTGAAGTGGAATCTGCCGATGGCAGGTGCGCTGGTCGCGGCATTGCCGCCTCTGCTGGTGTATTTGATCCTCGGTCGTTACTTCATTCGTGGTTTGCTGGCTGGCTCAATCAAGGGCTAATCGCTGTAGAGAGGGGCGGGTATTGTGATTGATCCTGCTCCTGTTCGTGCGTTGGTTGTATCCTCATGAGTATGGCACGCGCCGCTATTATTTCAGATAGTCAACAGAAACATCCCCACGACGGTATGTCAACCTTCACCCTAAATCTCCCTCCCGATTGCCACGATATGGCTAGACGAGGGACAAAAATCGCGCAAATCAGAGAGCTATCATGAGACACAAGCGCGTTATTTTGTAGTCGTCCCCCGATGTATGCAGGTGAGAAATAATGCAGATGCGCTTGCTTAAAACCCATTTTTAACACGTCAAAATACATTAAGCAAAATAGCGTTAAACCGTCACGTCATCAGGGTATATATCAGGGTTAACCGCTTATGTAGATATTGAAGCAAGTAAGCCATACAATCATCGTGGTTTCGAGATGAAGATCACCTTGAGACCTCTACTTGGCATCGTCAATCGCCGACCAAGCTACTCGACCATGCCAAATAGTGATCTGTATATATGAATACTAAATCAGTATTCCAATCAACACAAGGAGTCTAATCAATGTTCAAAAGATATTTACTCGGGATGATGAGCCTGCTGGCGCTTTTGTCGCTGACGTTTGCGGTGGCTGTGGCACAAGAAGACGAAGATCCCGGCGTTCTGAACATTTACTCATCGCGCCATTATGGCGACTTAGAAGCACCCTTCGTTGCCTTTTCCGAAGAGACTGGCATTGAGGTTCGCGTCTCGGCAGGCACCCCCCGTGATCTGCTCAGCCGTCTTCGTGCTGACATTGCACGCGGCGAACGCAGTGTTGCCGATGTCTTCCTCGCGATCGACGCTGGCGTGCTCGATCTCGCGGCAGAAGAGGGCTTGTTGCAAGCTGTCGACTCGGAGACGCTGACCGAAAACGTCGCCGAGAACTTCCGTGATCCTGATAATCACTGGTTCGGGCTGAGCATCCGCACGCGCACACTGGTTTATAACCCCGATAATGTGACTGCCGAAGAGATTGAAGCCGTCGAGACTTACAGCGATCTTGCTGACTCGACATGGGACGGTCGCCTATGCATGCGTCCGGCAAGCCACATCTACACCGTTTCTCTGTTCAGTAGCTTGGTCTATCACCTCGGTGAAGAAGACGCAACAGAAGTCGCGACCGGCATCGCCGATAACGTGACGCGCTACATCAACAGCGACACTAGCCAGATTCGCGCAGTTGCCGCCGGTGAATGTGATGTTGCTGTCGTCAATCATTACTATATGGGGCGCTTAGCTAATGGCGATGAAGACGACCGCGACGTGTTCGAGTCTGTCGAACTGAAGTGGATGAATCAGGATACGACCGGCGTGTTCTTCAACGTCAACGGTGCTGGCGTCGTGACGAATGCCGCTAACTATGACAACGCGGTGCTGTTCCTCGAATATATGGCGAGTACTGAGAACCAATGTGGTAGCCAAGAATGCTTCCCCGGCAGTAACTACGAATTCCCGACCAATCCCGAAGCGACGGCAAATGAGACCTTGCTCAGCTTTGGTGAATTCACTTATGGTCTTGAGTATCCGCTCTGGGAATATGGCGCATATCAAGAAGCATCCGTCGAGATGCTGGAAGAAGCTGACTTCGGTTTCACTGAGAACTAAATTCAACGCACGTTAGATGATAACTCCTGGTGTCATACATCAGGAGTTATCGATTCTTAAATCAACAAAAAAGAACGGTTATCGTTTATGCAACTCAGCAACGAATTCGACGCTATGACACAGCAGCCCGCCGACAAGCGATCCTGGCACAGGTACGTCGCAGGGGATCGTCGCTGGTTATTATTACCCTTACTCGTGGCGATCATCTTGCCGATTGTCGTGTTGCTGGTCAGCGTCTTTCCGCCGGATGTCGCGCTCTGGCAACGGATCTGGCGCACATTCTTGCCGGATGTCTTGTGGAACACGATACGCCTGAGTCTGAGTGTCGGCTTCGGGACATTTGCTATTGGGACGTTTTTCGCATGGCTCGTCAGCACTTATGACTTCCCGGCGCGGAGCTGGTTCGAGCATTTGTTGCTACTCCCGCTGGCGATTCCCGGTTTTATCATGGGTTTCGTTTACGTCACAATCTTTGAGTTTGCCGGCCCCGTGCAAACCGCCTTCCGCGATTGGTTCGGTTGGTCACGCGGGGAATATTGGTTCCCGAATATTGCGTCGCCGACTGGCTTAGCGATCGTGCTGACGCTGGTGCTGTATCCTTACGTTTATGTGCTGGCGCGTACGGCTTTTCGTGAGCAAGCTAGCACAACACTCGAAGCGGCACAGGTGATGGGTTACAACACATGGCAACGCTTCCGGCGTGTATCGCTCCCGCTGGCACGTCCGCACATTGCGGCTGGCGTTCTGCTGGTCGTGATGGAAGCGATGACCGATTACGGCACGGTCAGTTATTTCGGCTATCCCACGTTGAGCGAGCGCATTGTCGTGCTGTGGAATACGTCCTTCGATATGTCCGCCGCGACTCAGCTGGCGGCACTGATGGTTGTGATTGCGCTCATCCTGATGATTACCGAACGTTATCTGCGCGGACAGGCGCGTTATTATCAGCAGGGCGGGCACGGGCGACGCATCGGCTTGAAGCCGCTCAACGGTGGACGACGCTGGTTAGCGACGGGCGCATGTAGCGCGTTATTTTTTGTCGCTTTCGTTTTACCGGTCAGTCAATTGCTATTCTGGACGTGGAACGAATTACAGAATCCGACTGTTAACTTGCTGAGCGAGTCAATGCTGACCTATATCCGCAATTCGCTGATTCTGGCGACGAGTGCGGCGATTGTGATTGTCGTGCTAGCCTTGCTGGTGGCGTATAACAATCGTCGTGATACCAGCGATCAGCAGAATCGCTTTCACTGGCTCACGCGCTTGATAACCATCGGCTATGCGATGCCCGGCGCTGTGATCGCCGCGGGCGTGCTGATCATTGTCAACCCGATTGATGGTGCGTTTACCAATTTTGCGGCGCAATATCTCGGCTGGTCGCGTCCCGGTTACATCCTGACAGGAACGATCCTCGCGCTGAGCTATGCGTATGTGGTACGCTTCATGGCGGTCGGCTTCAACAGTGTCGAAGCGAGCATGGACAAAATTCGACCGAACATGGAAGGCGCGGCGCGTACGATGGGGGCGGGTAATTGGCGTATTCTCACGCGCGTTCACTTCCCACTCGTGCGAATGGGGATGGTCGCTGGCTCGATCTTGGTGTTTGTCGATGTGATGAAAGAACTGCCGATCACGCTCTTGTTGCGTCCCTTCGGCCTGGATACGCTGGCATTGCGGACGTATTTCCTCAGCATCGAAGGCTGGCATGAATCCGCCGCGATACCGGCTTTGATTATTGTACTAGTGGGCTTATTGCCCGTATTTTTCTTGATGCGTGTGGGACAAAACCAACGTGGCTCATAAATCACTGATTAAACTCGAGCATGTTTCAAAACGTTATGACAATGTGCTGGCGGTCGATGATCTCTCATTGGGGATTCGTCAGGGCGAGATACTGGTGCTACTGGGGCATAGTGGCTGTGGCAAAACCAGCACCTTACGCTTGATCGCCGGTCTGGAACGACCGGATGCGGGGCTGATATGGCTCAATGGCGAGACCGTCGCCGGGGCGAATACGTGGGTCGCGCCGGAAAAACGGCAGGTGGGGATGGTCTTTCAGGATTATGCGCTCTTGCCACATATGACCGTACGGGAGAATATCACCTTCGGCTTGCGTGGGTGGCAGAAGCGAGCGCAGGTCGCGCGTGTGCAGGAGATGCTCGCGCTCGTCGGCATGCCCGCCACACAGGATCGCTATCCGCATCAGCTGAGCGGCGGGCAACAGCAACGGATTGCCTTAGCGCGTGCCTTAGCCGCACAACCGGCGATCTTACTGCTGGATGAGCCGTTCTCGAATTTGGATGCGGCGCGGCGTAAGTCGATGCGCGATGAGGTGCGGGCGATTATCAAAGCGGTCGATGCGACGGCGCTGTTCGTCACGCACGATCAAGAAGAAGCCCTGCACATTGGTGATCGCATCGCGATCATGCACGAAGGGCAGATATTACAACTGGGGCAACCGGACGAGCTATATCACCTGCCGCAGACACAAGCGATCGGCGAATTTTTGGGCGAAGCCAACTGGCTAGCTGGTCGTGCGATGCAGGATTCTGTCGATACTGAACTGGGCGAACTCGCGTTAGCGCGTCCAGATGAAGGCGATGTGATGGTCATGATTCGCCCTGAATTGGTCGATGTTGTGCCGCAAGACGATGGCGAAGCGGTAGTCACTGATGTGCGCTTTTATGGGCATTATAAGATGCTGTATTTGCGGCTCAACGGCGATCAGCAGATGATGGCGCGGGTTTGGTCGGATGAGCGTTTAGCACCGGGCGAGCGCGTGACCGTCCATGTCAAAAAACCGGTGATTACGTTCCCGGCTAGAAATCGAGGATAGGATCTATGCTCATCATTTCTGCCAGTGCGCCGCGATCGGGGTCATCATGGTATTTTACGCTCCAGAATGCGCTCTTAGTCGCGGCGGGCAACGCAGAGCAGATGGACATTCGCCAACGCTACAATTGGCTATTTCCGCGAAAGGATCTGGTCGCCCGTTCTCATTGGAATATCGGCACGCTCTACGGTCATAAACTGCTACGAATAACGCTGATGAGTATCCTTTCAGGCACATTCGCTGTGAAAACTCATGAAAAGCCGACACGCGGCTTACGCATCCTGACACAGTATCATCTAGCGAAGAGTACTTATATTTTTCGTGATCCGCGTGATCGTCTCGTGTCGATTATGAACGTCGCAACCAAGATGCGTGAGCAGGGTATCTATGACCGCTCATTCGGGCTAGTGGGTGGTTTTGATGATGCGCTGGATTGGGTTCGATCGTCCTATCAACATTATGAGATGTGGCGCAAGCATCCGCAGACGCTTATGGTGCGCTATGAAGACCTCGTGCTGAACTGTGTCGAGCAGGTTAAGCAGACGCGAGATTTCTTAGACCTTGATCTCAGCGATCGTGCTGTTTCGGAGATTGTGCAGACCATTAATGCGGATGTTGATAATCCTAAGATGCACTACGTACGCGGACAAAGCGGCAATTTTCGCAAGGTGTTGACGGATGAACAACTGGCGATAACTCATGCGACCATTGGCGATCAAATCACGAAGTTGGGCTATGAGGTGTGAGATCCGCCTGATACGCAGGCTCAAACGCCGTAATGCAGTCAATTTTACACGCCGATTCCGCCACAATATCACGCACTATCTGGATGGTGACATCTCGTATGCAGAACTGGATGCCAGCGTGCAGGGTTGGATTAACTATGTGCGTTATGCGGATACATGGGGCTTGCGTAGGCACATTTTTGATAGCCACCCGATCAAGGTGCGCCCGGCCCCATCGGAACCCCGCAAACCGCGCATTCTACGAAAAAATCGCCGAAAAAGGCGAAATTTTGTAGCGACCCGCCTGACGGCGGGAGGCTTCCCCCAAACCCCCAGAGGGGGCTAAGCATTACCTACATCTTGGTGCGGAATGGATAAGGGTCCAAGTTTCAACGATGTCCTGTAGGCGCAGCCAACCGCGCCACAGGACTTTCACACCCGGTTCACCATCGGATTTGCGACCGATGAATCCGCCAAGTTTGGCGATGGCACGC
>DAOTTV010000058.1:0-15453 GCA_034437755.1 Anaerolineae bacterium
ACCTTGTTCATTTTGAACGCTATGCGTTCAAAAAAGCAAAAGTTTTTGGCGTTCCCTTTTTTCAAAAAGGGGACAAAAAGAGCTTGACCACGCAAGATACGAAAGACCCATGTTACCTTGCATGCGACGATTGACCGCGATGTGAGCAGATAACTGAGTAAAGAGGCTTCAAAATAGCACCTTTAGTGTGCTTACAAGGCATTTGAAGAGCCTCGTGGCTTCAGCCTGAGGCGGATAGAACACCCATGATTTGTGTCACAAGGGTTATGCACATCCCTCATCATAGATGGTCGATGAATGCCTGCCGCATATCATGGTGCATCGCAGGGGAATAGGTATGAGCGCAATCAGGGTAAATTTTGACCTGACAACCGCGCGCGTCGCCCTGATAGCGGTAATAACGAGTGGTGAAATGCACGATCTTATGCACGCCGGTCAGGGGCGATAGCGGGTCACGATCGCCGATCAAGATCATCTGTCGTGCCGGATGCGCCAGACATACAATGTGTTCCATGTCGATGCCGGATGCCAGCATCCCCGGCACGTAGTAGTAGATGCTGTGCTGATGATACGCCCCTGTCTCGGCGAAATCGGCGTAGCGTGTCATCTGCGCGATCGGTACGACTAAGGCAAGCTGACCGTCCAGCGCGGCGACCCACGTCGCCCGTGATCCCCCCAGACTCATACCGGTTGTGCCGATGCGTGTTGGGTCAACCGCTGGCAGACTGCGTAAATACGCCAGCGCGAGTAGGTCATCGCGCACCATCATCCCCCAGAGCGTCTTGCCGGCCCACAGAAATTGCTTGAACAGCGTGAGTTCGGTCGCCGCACCGGACTCCCGTTTGCCTGCCGCGCCCTGATGTTGACGCTCGCCAAACGCATAAGCATCGATCCCCAGCACGATAAACCCCGCTTTGACCAGTTCAATGCCGTCGGCGCTGCCGTTACGATTGCGCTGGGGGTCGATCATCATCGCCTTGCCGAGATCGTATTTGTTACCGTGAATGTGGTGATATAACACGGCGGCGGTCGGTGCCGTGAGATGGTGCGGTAATAGCAGATAGCCCGTGACCATCGCCCCTGCGCCGTTATCGAATGTCAGGTGGTCGATGCTGTAGGTATCGTGAGTGGCGTAGCGGGTTCGTGTCACCTGTGGTGTGAACAGCGGCGGCACGTCACCCAATAATTGCCAGAGGCGTGCGCGTGTCGCCGTGGCATCAAATGATAGGCGCATGTGCTGGCGTTCCTTTGCAGGCAAACATAATAAAACCGGCGTGCCTATCGCACCCCGGCATTCAGATGGCGCACGATGTCATCGCGCGTATGTCAGTTCAACGAAAATGAATTTTTGGGACGGGTGAGAGTCTCCATCGTGAACATCATCTCACCACTGAACAGCTTGGCATCTGACGAGCCTTGTCGCTGTTGTAAGCTCAGCATGCCGTCGGTCAATAATTGTTTGAAGCTCCGATAATCATCCGGCGACAGGCGCAGACCAATATCTTGAATCCACAACTGATAGCCATCGTCTGGCGTGCCGGTAATCTCGAAGTGCGACGAACGTTCGTTAGTCGTGAGCGTCCTATTGAGATACCGAAGCAGGTAAATCAAACCGGTGACGTTCAGGCGAATGGTTGCATGTTTCCACACAATATGGAGCATGTCATCCTGTGTGATATGAATAGCTTTGTTATGTGCCTGTTGGGTTAAGGGCATCTCTGTATACTGAGTCATTTGTCTTATACATCCTGTTGAATTCATCTTATGCTCATTTATATCAAGAGAATTCTATCGCTGTCCACAAAACGCGTTAAACCTTCAGTCATAGCACAGACAACTTCTATATTACAGTTGAATAGAAGATGAGAGAAATGTGGTTACAGAATGTTTTAATCTAGATTAAAACTGATTTTTTGGTGTATAGTATGAGGTATATGGCAAACGTTAAACATTCAAGGATAGAATGACAATTATGAACCCTACGACCAATACATACACAACAAAAAATAGCCTCGACGTGACAACCCGCGCAGAAATGGTCGGGATTTTGAACCAACTGCTGGCAGATGGGTTGGATCTGTATAGCCAAACCAAACAAGCCCACTGGAACGTGAAGGGCATGAACTTCATTGCACTGCACCAATTATTTGATGAAATTGCCGAGAGTGTTGAAGATTTCCTTGACTTGCTGGGCGAGCGTGTGACAGCACTCGGCGCTGATGCACAGGGCACCGTCCGTATGTCCGCGAGCAACTCGCGCATGCCAGAATTCCCCGATGATTTGAAAACGGGCGAAGATTTTGTCGAGACCATGCGTGATCGCGTCAGCATGTTTGCGAACGAAACCCGTGCCTCGGTCGATAAAGCGATGGAAAGCGGCGACGAAGCCACGGCTGATCTCTTCATCGAAATCGTGCGCGAGATGGACAAGTACACCTATTTCCTCGAGGCACACCTGCGCTAAGGCTGTTCCCGTTTTTAAGATCACCTATAGTCGATGTAATTGGATTAATCCTCATGATAGAAAACGCTACAAGCTATGGTGAGTTATTTCGCTGGAACAGCCTAAGCTCAATACCGCTTATTGCTGGAACAGTATGCTATGAAAAGTAAAACAATCGCCTTCACGACGAAGGCGATTGTTTTTGTTATTACCAGCCTGTAGATAAAACAGACATACTGTCTTATCAAACTTGTCGCTATGTGTAAGTATCTTAATACACAGCAAGTTAATTCAAATAAGACACTTATTACCTCTTTAACTGTCAGAAGCCATGACTTGCTGTAAATGCTCATGTAACTGGCTGATTTCTTGATCTGCTTCTCTCAGCAGTTTTTGTGCATCATCATAGTTGCCTTGCTCGATCTGTGCTTCTACCTTATGTCTCAATGCTGAGAGTGGGGTGGTCTCATTATTTTTATCTGCTTTACGATCGTTGAGGTTTTGATTGTAATTTGCTTGAACTTGTTCAGTTAACGTTTGCTGGTCGAGTAGGATATTGGTACTTTTGCTTTCCGATTCATCCGAAGGGCGCGGTAAATCTTCTGCTGTATCCTCCTCTGCCAGTGACTTAGCTTTCACGATGCTATCTTTGGCATCTGTTACTTCCTTTAAGTCATCTTCGTGTACATCTGGTTCAGGGATTTCAATAGATGTTAGTGCATGGTTAGCACTGTCAAATTTGGGATCAGTTTGCTGTAAAGGAGACAAATCTTGGTGTAGATTGAGCAAGCGACTGAAATCCGGTTCTTCTTGATCTGTAAAGAAATCAATACTTGCCGCACCCCGGGCGATAATATCCTCCCGCGGTTGAACGAGTTTATCGCCGAAAATCTGTGTCAAACTTTGTTGGATGGCGGGGATACGGGTTGTGCCACCGACAAGCAATATGTGATAAATATCATCAGGTGTTAGATTGATGCTGTCCATAAGGCTTTGCACAATATGTGTGCTCGGGTCGATCACTTTAGGATAAAGTACTTGTTCTAAAACCATTCTTGGAAATTGCATCTGAATAGGATTGCCCTGCGACAGCTCTGGTGGGAATTCGATAACAGCTTCGTAGTCAACTGATAGAGACATTTTGACTTGCTCGACCATTCGATGCAAGTGGCTCCAGTACATTTGTAGATTTCCCAGATCAAATTGAAGCCCATATCGCTGAGCTGTCGATAGCGCCACATGTAACAGGTGCAGATCGAGATCTTTTCCAGAGAAGACAGCATCCGGACCTTCTCCTTGTATATTTTCAGAATGTTGAGCCAGAACACGTGGCATTTGCCCAGCCCCCACTTCAATTATTTGAGCTTCAAATCCAGTAAATCCCAAGCTATATATGATAATTTTTTTCTTCTCTTGATGTTGATAATCTTCTAAGTAACCAATAGCGGCTGCTTGACATTCACTGATGAGATACGTTTCGTCAAATCCGGCGCGTTGGGTTGCCATCTTAAGACGATCACGCCCGATGATCGGATACCAATCTGGAATTGTGATGAACAATCGTCCAATCTCGTAGCCAGCATAAGTATAAATACTATCGTATACATTTTCTAAGATATCGCTGACGATTGTCTGTGCTTTCTGCTGGTGTAATTTAGGTCCCCACTGGATCATTTCCTCTGTGTAAAACAGCAATTTCAATACTGAGATTGCGACGCCCCCGCTGGGATGTCCTAAGGTGATGATGGGTGGGTGCCAAAATGCTTCTGATGGGGGTGCAGGTACAGATATGATATAATCTCGACTGCGATAAGCCGCACGTATGTGCCGTCCGCCGAAGTCTAAACCAACGTCAATTGTATTGTTATTCATAAGTTCTATCCTCATTATCTAGCGTGGGTATATCGCACACATAATCTATTTTATTTATTGCCGACGAGTTGTTGGCAGATTTTCTTGAGGAGCTAAGCGGACTTTTAGAGCTTCGTGATTACGATGATTAAATGTATCAATCGTTGTCTTAAGCAACTGTACTTGCTCACGATCGCCATTCTCAAGCGCTTTTTTGATTTCTTCAATCGTTTGGCGGATGCGACCAACTTCCTGATTGTAAGAAACTTGCATGATGATGATATTTGCGATGAATAACGAACTTGCAATCCCAGAGTTTTGAATGGTGCGCTCAAGCCGATGATAGACATTTTCCATTTGGGTCAAGTTCTTAGTTTTGAGTGCGTCTTCTGCTTGGCGCAGGTCATCTTCGATCTTCCCGCGTGTTCCTCGACGATCTAGATCGAGGAAGTTACCGTAGTTTTCGAGAAAACTTTTGCCGATGGTGATCATTTTCTCCAGATTACGGTGGAGATTTGGATAAAGGGATTTGATCTTACCAGCATCTGCTACATTACCATGAATTTCGATATCCCCTGTATCCACATCATGATTCTCGACTTTTACGCGTACCGTCAACAAACGGCTTTGATCAACGTTGAGGAAAACTTCAATTTCAGATCCAGCACGTACCATACTCGGCAAATGGATTTCAATTAAGGCTTGTAGATCATTCTCGTATGCGTTGGTGCTATTACCCTCATAAATTGGTAAGACGATACTCAACCCCGCTGTGGTGTAATATGTACGCTGGATTGGTTCCATCAAGGGCACGGGAGTGCCTTTTTCGATGATCGGGCTGACAATATCGATACGATTACCTTCAGCAACGCCGATACCGATTGTACGTGGTAGTGGCTCTACTGGAATATCGATATCGGGTCTTGTCACCCCATTAGAAGAAATCTGAGCATCAGCAAATGATAAGCCGCACTCCCGACAAACGTCATTGTCGCTGTCGTTTTCTGCCTCACAATTTGGGCATACAATCGATTGTAATTCAGCCGCAACTAAGCCTGCACCATGTGCGACAGCTTGTGTGGGATCGTGGTGTACTTGCACGATTTCAGGGTTAAATTTACGCTTTAGCATGCGCTGGACAGCGGGGATAAACGTACTACCACCTACCATAAGTACATTCGTGATGTCAGTAGATGATAATTCAGCATCCGCGAGTGCATCATCGATGAGTTTTTCAGCACGGTCGATATGGTCTTGGATAGCTTTTTCAAAATCTTGACGCTCAACACTGAAAAATACGTTAATGATCGGATCTGTGATGGCATTAGGGATGCTTATATCAGCAATCCCACTTATGCTGAGTTGCTTTTTAGCAGCTTCTGCGGTGCGCTTGGCTAAAGCGGCAAAATATGCATCATGGGTAGGCGAGTAATCATAAGTATTTTCAACATAAGCGATTATCATATCAATCAAAACTTGATCGAAATCGTCACCACCCAGCCACATATCACCAGCTTGCCCAAGCACTTTAAATCGTTTATTGGCAGACTGCACGACTGATATATCGGTTGTACCACCACCCATATCAAAGACAAGCAGAAAATGACGGTCGTCTTTGAAGTCATATCCATAACCTAGTGCGGCGGCTGTAGGTTCTGACAAGATTTGCTTAACTTTTAATCCCGCCTGTTGGCCCGCTTTGAAGGTTGCACGGCGCTGTCTATCGCCAAAGTGGGTAGGTGCTGTGATAACAGCGTGGGTCACTTCTTCACCAAGTTCTGCCTCTGCATCAGCTTTGATCTGCTGTAGGATCATTGCTGAAATATCAACAGGTGTGTAACGTTCCTCATTGATGACGACATAAATATCATGATCATCTTCATTTTCGTGATAATTATCTTCGATCTGATAGGTAAAACGCGTATCTGCTATCATTTTGCGAACAATTTTATCAACAATTGGACGACCGATCAGACGTTTGATGGAGATGATGGTATCTTTCGGTGCCAGCCCGAAGTTATTCAATGCACTACGTCCAACGAGGATTCGGCCGGATAATATTTTTTCACCTTTGTAGTTATAGCGCGCTTTTTCATAGCTGATGACCGAAGGCATTAGGGGTTCTCTGTCGCTGGTGGGCAAAATGCGGACATTGCCATTTTCGTAGATTGTTGCTACAGAATTCGTGGTTCCTAAATCAATTCCTATAGTTTTTCCCATAATTTTATTCCTAACCTTGATCTATTCCTGATTAGAGTGCTTATCAGCTGTCGGGCTACCACTAACAGCTACTTTTGCATGGCGAATTCGTTGACCGTCCCAGCTACAGCCAACTTCAAATACATCGATGACTTGATTGGCTGGCGTATGTGCATCTTCGCGTTGCTCTAGTACCTCATGGATGCGCGGGTTGTAATCTTCCCCTAATTCACCGTCAAAACTCACCCCTGCCTTCATCATAGCTTCCATAATTCGTTTACGAGTATGTTGGAGGTTAGTCAGATCATCTGGACTGATATGTTTCGTCTTTTCAGCCGTGTTCAGAATGCGGTCTAAGTCGTCTATAGCCCACAATAAATCATAGATGAGCCGTCTCAATTTTTTTTTGTCATTATTACTCTGCATGATCTATCGCCTGAAATAAGAAAAAATCAATCTCAAGCCGACTGTTGAGCCGACTTAACTGTTCGCCAGATCGTTTTACCTCTGCTGTGACGTGATCTGCCTCCATAATTTTAAAATTAGCTTCTTTTATTTCATCCATCGAACTTGCGGGTGTGACATCGAACTGCTCTAAATGTTTGTAGGTTTTAGCTCTACCCAATCCATTAACCTTCATGAGGCTACTCCTATTGATTTGGTTAATACCATTTGATTATAAATCATAATCCTTGATTGATGTTGTAAGTGTGTTCATCGCTTGGCGGAAATTATTATCGTTAAAGGTGAAAATATCATACTTCAGCACGATTTGTTGATGTTGATCAAGTGTAGCACTGAGCATTGTAAAATCGTGATTGATCTGAAATAGACTTTCCAACGTTGTATATTCTAGTGTAATAGCACCGTAGATCCGCGAGGAGAACTGTAGAATTTTTTCTTCAATTGGCTTAACTTCAATGAGACCTTTGTAGAAACGGTTGTTGTGTAGGGTATAACCATCTCCCGAAATGCTTTGGTTAAATTGAATGTCAAGCTCTTGACAAATGCGTCGTAAACCCTCGGTGACAGGTGATAGATTTGGCATAGGAGCTATGAATAGTTGATGATCTCGAAATAGCTCAAACCCTCTTCTTAGTGATTGTTCATTGTCGATGTGAGGCTGGACATACGTACGCCAGATGTCATTCGCACGGCGAATACACCAAACCGTTAGCTCGTCATCCAAGTCTTGGACTGGAATGACCATCGCGATGCCTATTCCCAAGTGTGGATGTGATGTTGGTTTAAACAAAGGAATATCATAAAGGGCTTTAGCAATGTTGAGCATTTGTCGTTGAAGTGTTGATTGGTCTGGTGTAGACGGCACATAAGTCGCAAAATTGACGATGTCTCCACGAATAGACATATGAACAGTACTATTACCTGAGAAGTTAAATGACCAGATACGCCTTTCTTCATCAAAGCGATGTGTGAGATACAGATGGTTGTCTGTTGAAAGTGCTTTTAGACGAACAACACGCTCTCGCTGTTGATAACCAATCTTGACATAGCGCACAAGTTCAATGTATGAAGGATAATCACCGATGAGGTCTTTCGTACTCATTAAGAGATGGTTTGCACGGCTGAGTTCTTCTTGATCAGCCATAGCATATACTTCTCTAACCACACTATCCATTAACTGTTGAAGGTTGTCGTCGGTCGGATACTGTCGCGCTTTATCAATTTGATCCTGCATGGTACCAGGCAGAGGCTTCTTCTCTTGTATCTGTTGTCCTTTTTCTTCTGTCTGATTGTCATGTACATTATCTTCATCTTGTGTTATCTCTTCTGCTTCTGTTACCTCTGGTACTGGGTTCTGTACGGATTCAGCTCTGACGTTATTGTCAGTAGGGCTTACGGCCTCTTCTGGTTCATTAGTTACGGGAGGGTTTTCCGCTTGTGGCAGACCACCAAGGTTTTCTAGGCGTTTTGTAATATCACTGACCTGACGCTTGAGTAAGCGTTCACCACTTTCATCAGGATTATATTCGAGACCCTCTTCGGCAATACGCAATGAACGACGAGCATAAGAGATTTTAATGTGATTAGGTAAACCATTGTACGATAATTTCTCAAACACATAAGACATCGCAAAATGTGCATTTGCTGATGTTGAATCTAGCTGGAGTGCACGTTCTGCATCTATTTGGCTACCTTCCAACATATGTTCATTATTGCGATCGATAGAGCGATTGGCATAACAAGCGGCTAATGTCTGTTTGAAGTTATCCAAGTCTGTTGCTGGCAATGCTTGTATATCTTCGAGACCCGATAAGATCGCTTCCATTGCATCAATAAGCCATGTATACCAAGCGATTTCGCGAGAGCGCTCTCCTGAGAAATCCTCTCGTTTTAACATTTTGTGTGCTGTATCTACTGCTTTCACGAGTTGACGCGAATCAACGCCAGATTCCCAAGCAGATAGCCATGCATCCGCTATAGCCTGTGCATCGCTGTTAGGATCTTTTAGTAGCTGAGTAATTGATTCTATATGAACATCAGCTAGCAGTCGTAACGCATCAGTTTCTAACAATTGAGCTTTATCGGGCAACAAGGCATATCCCACATTCATCCTGTCAAAATATTGACAGTCATAACAGGCGAGGCGCGGTGATCCAGCCTTACGGTCTAGATGGCATTCGCCACAATCACTATTATGGAGATACTCAAAGGCTTCGTCGGTATAACCCTCTTCGAGCATAATTACGATGCGACCGATTTGTGAAAACATGTATCGTACTTCGATTGCAATTGGTTTATCGTTTTGCGCAATGCGAGCAATATCCTCTTCAAGCCCTAAATGTCGCATAACACGCGGGCCGACAGTTAAGTGCATGTCATCATCAATTGTGACCCCATTAGCACGTGCTAACACAGATGCCGCTCGATTTTCAACCAGCATATCTAATCGTCGATTCTGAAAATCGTCCGAGCTATTAAATATGCCCAATAGAGCAGTCTGCATAGCATTAATTAAATTTTCTAATCTCATAAGCTCAACATCATATGCTTGACAACGCTCTTCAATCCAATTATTAAGATATATTGGTGTATTGGATAAGACAGCCCAAAACCCGACAGCTTCGTGCCAGTGTGCAAGCATTAGGCTATACTTACGGTCTTGCAACATCAGCTGTGCCATCCAATAGTGGAAGACCATCAGATTATGTAATAACAAGAAACTCACTGCCTCAACAGTCAGTAACGCATGCCATTGTCGCTCAGCGGCTTCATAGTCCTTATTAAAGGTATGAATGAGCGGATGAGTGCCTTGCGGATAGTCCATAAAATCTTCGGGTGTTGGTAGTGTATCGTTTTCTTCAAAGTAAGCAATGATGCGTGTTTGCAACGCTTCCCAATTTTGCGTCGGTTGATGCATGAGAAAATCCACAACCAAGCGTTGCTCGACTGCGATTAAATGATCTAGTCCGACTGTGTGCAAGCCATCTGTATGACTTTGTATCGTCTCGACAGCTTTGACCAAATCAGCTTGCGTAGTATCCACAGACACACCTGCATCTCGCAGTTCCGCATAAGGATCTGCTAGTTGTACAAATGGAAAGGCAACGTAATCTCCATCAAATTGATTTAAGAATGACATGATACTGCGTAAACGCAGTTGGATACTCTTTGTCTCTCTGTCGCCGGGGTTATTTTCGAGGATTTCTGTACAGTATTTTAGCGCGTCCTCCCAACGAGCCCTATGGATTGCGGTGTCAAGTTGGTGCTTTATCTCATCAAGTTTTTCTACAGATTCTTCTAAATTTCGGAGCGTTTCGTTCACTCCGCGATACAAAGTATCATCGCGCGTATTGCGAATGCTATTTAATTTATCGAGAGCGGCATTGATAAACCCTTTATCAGCATCTCGCCGAGCCTGAATGTAAGTGGCTAAATCTGCTGGAACAGCAAATCCCTTATTTTCCATGATGCGAATTTGCTCACCCGCATCTTCCCATCGTCCTTGCTGTTGTAAATTATCAAGCTCGTTATACATTTGTGCTTGCTTCTTGAGCTGCTCTAAACGCGCCACTTGCTCAAATGTAACGCCACGTGGTAACTCATGTGACTGCTGAATGAGGTCGCCTCGCCATTCTTCTTCAATCACTTCTAGTAAATCTGCCCAACTTTGTCTATCGAGATCACGTTCGAGTGACGGAATAATCCGATAGAGATGTTCTTCGTATGGAATAATATCTCGAATTATTCGAGCCTCGTGGTTTTGATAATTGTTGTCTAGTATTTTGGCACACGTTTCTTGTGCTTCTGCCAATTGTCTTTGGCGAATTTCGTCATACAAATTCTTGAGGAGGTTTTGCTCTTCCTCTCGGGTTTCTGCTTGTCTGCGCAATTGTTCAATTTGATCGCGATAAAATTTAGCTTCTGTCTCGAATTTTAGTGCTTGCTCTGCGGTATCACACTCATCAATCACGCGTTTCCAATCACGCTGGTCGGCTGTTTGCTGTGCGATGATAGCCGCTTCTTTTGCTCGGGCGTAGGCTTGCATCCCTTTAGCAAAATCATGATCATTTAGCTCAATTTCTTGTAATAAGCTACATAGAGGGATAGCTTCAGCCCAATAATTTCGTTTTTGACTTCTGAGCTTTTGATGCAGCTTTTCGATGATTTTGTTGCGCTCGATATTAAAACGGATCACACTATCGCCTTGGATGCGCGAGTATAGGACTGGAAATGCCCAAATGCCGGGATAGCGATCCTCAAGGTCAAGCAAAGATAGACGAGCAAAAGAAGCTGCTTGTTCAAAAGTGCCACCAGCTTGCCCACGGTTATAGCTTGTTTGATAACTATCTGAAAGCAAGGATTTATAAAACTCTCGTGCGAATTCAACCGCGACCTCGTCTGGAATTGGAAATTGCATAGCAACTGCCGCCCAAATGTTGTGTTTGAGCAAAGATGTGACGACACCGCTGTAAGGATTAGCCCCTGTAACGCCTGTTTCACAAGCATTGATAAACGCAAAGTGTAGCGATGGACATTGATCGAGGGTAAATGCTAATCTTTGCCCATAAACGCGTTGCGTCTGTCCGTTATCATCTTCTAATAAGATACACCCCTCTTTACGGTTTTGGTCAAACTCTGCATGACCGATGAAGTGAAATAAGTGATATTCGTTATCCGGGTGACAAGCACGCCGCAGCGTCGTTAACTTGCCATCCTCGAGCCAATCAATCCAGACAAGACCACGATCAATCCAATCAGATAACGCCTCCTCCATACGTTGTCTTTCTTTGTCTACATCTAACTGAATGAAATCTCGTGGGCTAGATGTCATACCGAGAATACGGAGAGGTGGTTCAATGATAAAGTCACGATTAGGGTCAATTCCATCAACTGTTCGCACGAGCGGAAAGCGCGAATTGAGGGCAGGGGGAGTGTTCGAAATCTCTTCAGGAATATATAAATATTCCCAAGGAATGTTGACTAGCTCTTCTGACTGGATATCCAACATGATCCGCAAACCATTCTTGCCATCTTGCTGGGCTTGTTCGTACGCCCAGCGCAGAGCATCGCTCAAGCCGCGCTGACTGAATAGCAAATCTGATAATCGCCGTCCGAAAGTCTCGAAAACAGAGGCATCGATCGCTCTTTGGGTCGATCGTAAGCTCACCCCAAGTAAATTTTCTAACTCACTGATAACCTCCTTAACATCTTGGGTAATATCTAGCGAGACCCCTAAACTCTCAGAGCGACCACCCTTGTTCATGTATTCGATGATGATCTCATCATTTTCTTTGTTCAGCACAATTTTAAAATTGTGCATCACACCACCTAATGTATTCTTGATGATAAGCCCAACAAATGATTGTCAGGCTTATCGTATGTCTATCTGTTATTGTACATATCGTTGACACGCACAATATTGTCAGATAACCATGTTTCGAATTTATTGTGCATGTCCTGTAAGATGTCTTGTGTGACGTATGGCGTTTCGTATAGAACACCCACATCACCATCACTGTCAATCGCGATTCTGAATATGCCTGTTGTGCTATTCATCTTTGCTAGACCGATTAAGAAATCACGCGATAAATTGTCTGGTAACATATTAAAATCAGCGTAAGATGCAACGAAGCTCGTACCATGGGTCTTGTAGATTGCCTGCACGCGTGCAGTGCGCTCACCACCATTGATGAGGAGCAGATCGACACTTTCTTTGCGTTGCTCGCGTGAGACATCACTATGAGATGCCCACTTGCTGACTTCTTGTTTGAATGCGTTGGTATTACGATCCGGATTTGCCATACGTGCGAGCGCAAGCTGGAGACGCAGATTAGTCATGTAGCTAGTACGCAAGTCGCGGATAGTATCTGCAGTAACCTCAACTTGTGTATCAGCCATTTTTGCCATGGTTCGGGTGACAACATCTAATAATTCAACCTCGTCTAGCTCGCTTTTCCATATTTGACAGCATAAGATGAATTGATCGTCTTCCCATTGAACTGAGAAGAAATCTATATCAAATGTCATATACAGGAAATCGTACAATTTACGATCATGATTTGCTTCTGTGATACCGACCGGACGTGATTTGAGGTAAACGAAATGGTCGTCGACGGTAATGGCTATGCCCAACGGCTCATCGGTATCAGACTGGAAGGCGACCCAGATATGATCTTCTTTCATCGTGTATTTCAGCTTGCCGTCCAGCATTTTTGCAATTTCTTTTAACGTACCCCCGCCGGGTCGCTCTTTGCCTTTTTGGAGATCGTTAATAATAGCGAGAAATTCTAGCTTATCTTTGATCCCTAATTCGCCTTCTTCAACCATTTGATCTGACAATTGTAAGAGCCTCTCCAGCTTTCGAGCATTATTCTCGTCAGTATTCGTCTTGATAGCGGCTCTCACAAGGATTTGTGTTCGTACAAAATCTTTCAGCGTAAATAACGTTTCGATGAGATAAAGTTGTGATTTTAACTTCTTTAATTCACTTTGTGTGGCTTTGGTAGCCAAAGCAAAATAGCGCAATGCACTTTCGTGATCTTTCATGGTATTGCTCGATAAGCGACCAGCCATCAAGTAAGCGGTATAGGCTCGATCTGGAAACGTCTCAGCAATGTATAGCCATTCATCTAAGGCGTTTTGATTGTCTTCATTGGCACGATAAACAATCACACGACCGAGACGATGTAATTCTGGTAGCTCGCTGGCATCTATCTTCTGCTCTAAAGTCGCCAGCGCTGTTTCAGTATCAGCAATAATCAAAATTTCGATCAATTGATCTGTATATTCATCATATTCTTGGGCTAAATCCCTCCCCAGATACTCGTCGACTGGATTGCCAACTTTGCCCATGACGACTTTGATCTCACTGTCAATGCTAGTGAGTTGGTTGTTAGCATCCTCAGCCTCTGGATCATATTCTAGGACGCTCGCATATACCTTACGTGCCCGTTTGAGATAGCGCAGGCTTGTGAGATAATCTGCTTTTGAGCTAGCTTTCTCAAAAGCTTGAGATGCTAAGGCACGCAAGATGAGACCCATGTTATGATAAATAGCGTGGACACGTGGGGCCATTTCGTATGCACGTTCGATTAAGCGTAGGCTCTCTTGCAAATTATCCTCACGCGCGACATCAAGCCCACGTTTGAGTATCTTACGAGCGATATTTTCGCCGTAAGAATAATCTGGATACCGCTTGAGCATAACGCTCGTGAAATCTGCGACAAAATCCTGATAGTTATCATCATCAACTTCTGCGGCTTGGTTAAGGTGCTCAATCACGGCTTCGTGAATCTCTTGCTCACCACTATCTGTCTTTTGCGCCTCTGCGATGAGATGGCTAAATTGGTCCGCAATTTCTTCCGCACTACCGATATGCTTCTCGAGATTATTGAATGCTTCTTGCCACATTAAGTCTTTGTGCATCGCATCTCGGCGCGCTCGATAATGTACAGTGATCTGCTCAGCAGATAATCCTTGAAAAATATCTGCTTGTGGTGTGTCACTAAGTTGAGTGAGGAGTTGTTTGGCAAGTTCGACTCTCTGCTGTTCTAATGCGGTCTTGATATAACCTAAGTTAGAGAAGCAAATAGCTAACTGCTCTTGTTGATGAGGTGTCATGATCGTTTCCCGATTGCCATATATGATGTCTTCCAGCACATTATCTTCGTCTTGTTCTTGTGTTGCCTGTGCTAAAGCTGTTTGGAAGCGATCATTGAGTGTATCAACATATCCATAAGTCTCAAACATCAAACGCCCACCAATAATTGAGCTAGTTATACCAGTAACTGTAATCGGTTCTAATTGTTTGATGATGCGGATACCAGCCCGCTCATTGTCTAATTGAATAACGAGAGGAATATAACCTTTATCACTCGCGCTTAGAACTGCATCACATTCTCGCAACTGATTTCTAAACTGTTCCCAAATATCTCTTTTTAGTTTTTCGATGTTTTCATCCTCAACGTCGACTCCATAAACTGTAGCCCGCTCTTGCGCCCAGTTTTTCCAGTAAGAGTCATTTTCAAATAACAGTGCTAAGTGGCAGATAGCTATTTTCCAAACATCGTATGCGCCTTGGTAATCCCCACTTTGATTAAGGCTTGTAGCGTGATCCCAAGCCGCCAAGCCATATCATGATGAACCTTTAAATTACTGAAATCTGCCTTCATCTTCTCGATGAGTAGTGTTCGATTTGTATCCGTTCCCCAGCTAATCTCCATAATGCAAACACCTTTCAAGTAAGATATATAAAGTTATGTCAACAAATAGTATATCTCAAATAAATACAACATGCTTAAAGATATTTGGCTCTTTGGGATGTCGCGTGGTTTTTGTTGCAGGGGCTTTGCCCCCGCACCCCCACAAGTAACTGTCGTTCCTTAACCTTGTTCATTTTGAACGCTATGCGTTCAAAAAGGGGACAAAAAGAGTTTGACCACGCAAGATACGAAAGAACCACTTGTTTCAACTAAAAGCAAGATTTGGAAAAGACA
>DAOTTV010000059.1:0-30081 GCA_034437755.1 Anaerolineae bacterium
GATACGAATATGCTCGACGATAATAGGAAAGGCGTTTTGCCCACCAATGCCCGAAACCGCGTTCAGAAAACTATCTTGGATCGAAATATTGTCATTCATCCTGATCGTCAGCGGTCGTGCGCCAGTGCCGGTGTAGGCGTTCGCACAGATGATACCGTCATACAATTCAGTATAACGGTCGGTATCGGTCGTACTAGTCATCACGTAGGCGTTATTCGCATCCCATTGCGTGTTATACACAGAACAGGCTTGAGCAAGTGCAGGCGCTTCCCCTGCCAGAAAAACCACAACAATCACCGCCAGCAAAGCGATAATACCCCGCCGCGGATTATATTTATGTAAAACCATAACTGAAAGTTTGACTCCTTGAGGTTGTCTGAATAAAGTCAATCATTACCCCCGACAATACCACATAAAGTATAATATATCTATCATGTCGGCATTGTAAAGTTATGAGTTTATTATATACAGGCGACGCATATCACACACCCTGAATCAAGCCGCATCCTGATCTGCGGTTGATGAGACGCACCGAAAAAAAAGTGTAACTACAATATGTTCGCCAATTTTGAAATGATGTGGAGTGACCGTTTTTAAGTCGTTCACAAAAGTTCATAAGCCGTTATGTAAGGTCGGGCTATAGCCCGACCTTACCAAAAACCAGACCGTTTCTTATTTTGGCGAAGGTGTTGGTAACTACTCGGGTCAATTGATTTACACCAACTTCTGCCCTCAAGACAAGCACGGTTGAAGTCCCTCTCCTAGCCACATAATGGCGGTCGGGAGAGGGATTTAGGGTGAGGGCTGAGTAGTTACTATCCAATGAAAATAGGGGGGTACCCCCCTATCCCATGCCGCCTGCGTTGTGTTGCGCGTGAGCGATCGTCGCTAGTCGCGGTACGGCACATCGACGACCATCTCGCTGATCGCCATCCGTAGCGCTTTGATCTCGTCTTTCACGACCTGTATAATCTCATCCTTTGTCACAATGCGACTCTCATCGTCATCGCGCCGCTTGAACTCGATACCGCCGTTCTTCAGCGAACGACGACTGACAGTCAAGCGCAGGGGCACGCCGATCAGATCAGCATCGTTGAACTTCACGCCCGGGCGTTCGTCGCGGTCATCATACAGCACGTCGATGCCGTCGGCGCGTAGGTCGTCATAGAGCGTCTCGGCGATCGGGTTGGTGTCGTCGCCCGTCAGCAAGACCAGATGCACCTGATAGGGCGCGACGGTAATCGGCAGTTTCAGCCCGTTGTCATCGCTGTATTCTTCGGCAATGCACGCCAGTAAACGCCCGACCCCGATGCCGTAACTGCCCATGACGACCGGTCGCCGCTTGCCATCTTCATCGAGGACAGTCGCGTTGAGGCTCTCGGTATAGAACGTGCCGAGTTTGAAGATATTGCCAACTTCGACCCCACGCACTTCTTGCAAGCGCCCTTTGCCATCGACGGTCAGATCACCATCACGGGCGGCGGCGATGTCCGTCACGACATCCGCCGTGAAGTCGCGCTCATAATTGACATTTTTGTAGTGATAATCTTTTTCGTTCGCGCCAGCGACCAAATTCGGCGACGAGGGGATCGCATCATCGACGACGACAATCACATTCTCGCGGGTGATGTCAATCGGCGAGGCGAAGCCCGCCACCGCACCAGTCGCGCGGATTTCGTCTTCGGTTGCCGGTCGCATCGCTTTCGCGCCGACGGCATTCGCCAGCTTGGTCTCTTCTAAGTCCATATCTCCGCGCACCACCGCAAACACCAGCTTATCCGCATCGGCTTCCCCATCGACCACCGTCGCCACCATGAAGACCGCTTTCGCCGTTTTAGCCTTGGGAATATCAAGCAGATCGGCTAATTCGGCGATTGTACCGGTATCCGGCGTGTGGACTTTTTCGCGCGCAGCCATCGCCTCATGCTCAGCTGGCGGTTTATGGAACTGGGCAACTTCGCGGTTCGCGGCATAGCCCGTCTCTTCATTGATGAGCAGGGTATCTTCACCGATCGACGTGATGTACATATATTCATGCGCGAGGCTACCGCCCATCATGCCCGTGTCGGATGCAACCGCAATCACCGGCAAACCACAGCGATGATAAATATTGAAGTAGGCTTGATAATGTGCGCGATATTGCGTATCGAGTCCGGCTTCGTCGATGTCGAGGCTGTAGCTATCCTTCATCGTAAATTCGCGCACGCGGATTAGACCCGCGCGCGCACGCGGTTCATCGCGCCATTTGGTCTGTATCTGATAGACGAGCATCGGCAATTGCTTGTAGGACTCGACTTCTTTTCGCAGTAAATCGGTGACGACCTCTTCGTGCGTCATCGCCAGCACAAGATCGCGCGCGGCGCGATCGGTGAAGCGCGTTAACTCTGACCCGATCTTGTACCAGCGTCCGGTTTCCTTCCAGATGCTCGCGGGATGAACGACCGGCATCGTGATCTCTTGCCCGCCGATGGCATCCATCTCCTCGCGGATGATCGTCTCGATCTTACGCATCGCCCGCAAGCCCAGCGGCAAATAACTGAAAATCCCCGCGCCCAGCTGACGAATATACCCCGCCCGCAGTAGGAGCTTGTGGCTTTCAATATCGGCTTCAGCCGGCGCAGTGCGTAAGGTCTGGCTGAATAGCACCGTCATACGCATAAGTGATTGTCCTTTGTGATGTGATGTAGATAGGTTTATGACGGGTCATTATGGCACATTGGGGCGGGTTTTTCAAGCAGGTGGCGCGTCATTCATCGGGCCATCTGCGCTTATAATTTTTATCCAGCTTGTGCATCACCGCCTCGCCCAGATCAACATCGCTGAGGCTGGCGATTTGCAACAGGTACAGCAGGACATCGGCTAATTCCTCAGCGAAGGCTTGCTTATCATCGACATCCGCGCCCCATTGGAAATGCTCCAGCACTTCTGAGGATTCGAGCACCAGCGAAATCGCGAGATTCTTGAGCGTCTGCGGCTTAGGCGAGTCCGCATCGTACCAGCCCTTGCTCGCGACGAATTTATGCATCGCTTCTTCCAGCGTCTTAATGTCCATGACAGATGCCTCTCAGACAGCGTTCAATAGGCGTTCGGGTTATTGCCGGTGACGGTCTGGTAAACGGTGCGGATGATGATCTTCATATCGAGCCACAGCGACCAGTTTTCGACGTACCACAGATCATAGGCGGTGCGCCGCGCAATCGACGTATCGCCGCGCAAGCCGTTGACCTGCGCCCAGCCCGTCATGCCGGCTTTCTCGCGATGGCGCTCCATATAGCGCGGAATCTGCTCGCGGAATTGGCGCACGTACTGCGGTTGCTCCGGTCGCGGCCCAACCAAGCTCATGTGACCGAGCAAAACGTTGATTAACTGCGGGATTTCGTCCCAGTTGGTACGCCGCATGAAGCGCCCGATGCGCGTCACGCGCGGGTCGTCTTCGGTCGTCCAGTCAGCAATTTTATCAGCATCGACGCGCATCGAGCGAAACTTAATCATCGGGAAGGGACGACCGTCGAGGCCCATCCGTTGCTGGGTATAGAACACCGGGCCTTTGTCTTCCAGATAGAGCAAGATCGCCGTCAAGAGCATGAAGGGCGAGAGCGCAATCAAGCCGAAGAGCGAGCCGAACAGGTCAAGCCCACGCTTGAGGCTCAACTTCCAACCGCGCAGAGCAATATCGCGCACCGTGAGCAAAGGCGTGCCGCCGAGATCATCGACGTTCATATCCCCCGCCATATACGCGAATAAATCAGGATAAATCTTAATATCGACCTGCCCACGCTGGCACAGCGTCACCAGCTCCACCAGTTCTGTGCGGCGGGCTTCTGGCAGGGCGATAATCACCTGCTGAACGTGATACGTGTCGATCAGTAAGGGCAAATCTGATGCACGCCCGATGACCGGCACCCCCAGCATCTTCCCTTGATGCTCATCCTCAGTCGTGACCACGCCGACGATGTGATAGCCCAGTTCTGGCGAATTCTGGATTTTGCCCATGATGTCGCGCCCGATGCGCCCGCCAGCGATCACTAACAAGTTATCGTTCGCCAACCCGCGCTTACGAAGCGAGACCTGAAACAGACGATGCCACTCGCGCCCCATGACGGCGAAGGTCACGCTATAGAGCCAGACATACACGAACATACTGCGCGGATAATTCTCGTATAAGAAAGAATTGCGGAAGAATAATTCTTGCGTGCCATAGACCAGTACCGCGCCCATCGTCACCGCGCCGGCGACACTGCGTACAAGGTCAATGCGGCTGAACGTGCGTCGCATGTGATAAAGGCGATTGAAATAGAAGATACCAATCGTCAGGATCAGGTGCAGGATGATTGTCGGGATATAATTTTCCAGCGGCGGTTGCCCATCCGGACGCGGGAACAACGGCAGATTCAAACGCGAATAATAGCCGAGGACAAAAGCCCCCAACAGCGCACAAAAATCAACCACGTACAGCAAGAGATTGAGCAGGGTCTTGGTGCGTTGGGTGCGCTTATCAGCGGGATGCTCCATCGTATCTACGCTGGAGATACCGATGGCTGGCGAATTTCCGGCCATAAATCAGAGCCTCCCTTAGCTAATAATGCGCTTAAAATGATCGCGTGCATCCAGACGGGTGTCGTCTGGCGGAAGTGCTTGCGATAAAAGATGAGCATCGCCCGCCAGAACTCGAACTGGGCTTTTTTGCTCTGCTTGCTGGCGGCACGCTTGACGTGATAGACGGTCACCGCCGGATGATACCACACCTTCCAGCCTGCCTGCTTGATGCGATAGCACCAGTCAATATCTTCAGCGTACATGAAGAACACTTCGTCCATCAGCCCCACCGCATCGATCGCCTCTTTACGAATTTGCATATACGCCCCCACGACCGAATCGACTTCGAGGTCGTCGTCCACATCGGCGAAGGTCATGTTATAACGCCCGAACGTTTCGTTCTGCGGGAAGAGCTTCGCCAAGCCGGAATAGTGATAAAAGCTGACAGCAGGAGTCGGGAACCCGCGCCGACACGCTTTATCCAGCGAGCCATCGGGCAAGATCAACTTCGGGCCGGCAACGCCAACATCCGGTCGCGCATCCATGAGCTGCACCATCTGATAGAGCGCCGTCGGTGGCAGTTCTGTATCCGGATTGAGCAAGAGCGCATAACGCGGCGCATCCGCGCTGACAGCCCCCGCCCCATGATACCCCAGTTGACGCAGGGCGATGTTGTTGCCCTTAGGGAAGCCGTAATTCTGATCGCACGCGATGAGTTCAGCCTGTGGGAACGATGCGCGTACCATCTCGGCACTGCCATCGCTAGAGGCGTTATCGACCACGATCACACGATAGGTAAAATCGCCCTCACTAGCGAAAACGGTTTGTAAGCATTTTCGTAAATAGTCAACAGTATTCCAGTTGACAATGATGATTCCTAAATCCTGCATCTTATACCCCAACTTGATCCAAACGGTGCAAATTATAACACAAAACCATCGCGCCTGTATGTTAAGCGGCTAAGCGTTAGGGTTGCGCGGTGGGCAAGGTCGCTAAGGGCGTACTTTTGAGGGCGGCACGCATCGCCTCGCGATCATCCCACGGATATTCGATCGTGCCGAAGCACATGCTCTGCTCATGCCCTTTGCCGCAGGCCATCACAATATCGCCCACTTGCGCCAGACGACAGGCTTGGTAAATCGCCTCACCCCGATCAGGCACGCGGATGAAGGTCTTGCCCTCGACCCCGCCGTGTTTGATGCACCCCTCAGCCATCATCTGCAAAATATCATCCAGCGACTCGGTGCGTGGGTCTTCTGCCGTCAACACCGTGATGTCCGCCAGTTGCGCCGATGTCTCCGCCATCATGCGCCGCTTCTCGACATCGCGCAAGCCCGCACTGCCGAAGACCGCAATCAGCTTGTTGCCCGTCGGGAGCATGGCGCGTCCGGCTTCTAAGGCTTTTTCGAGTGCATCCGGTGTATGGGCAAAATCAACAATCGCCATGAAATCCTGCCCTTCGTCGATGCGTTGCATCCGCCCCGAAATCGCGGTGACAGCATCAAGCCCACGCTGAATCGCCTCGTCACTCGCGCCGATGGCTTGCGCGGCACTGATCGCGGCGAGCGCGTTATACACGTTGAACTCACCAACGAGTTTGAGCGTGAAGCGCCTGTCCCCCAGCTGGATATGCGTGCCATCCGGCGCATACGTGATCGCCGTCGGGCGCTTATCGGCGCTCTGCGTGATGCCATAGCTCACGATGCGATCAGCGGCGATCGTGCGGTAATAATCGTAGGACGCATCATCGGCATTAAGAACGCTGATCTTGGGCGTGTCCGGTTTGGGGTGCGATTGCATCAGCATCTCGAACATGATGGCCTTCGCCGCCCGATAATTCTCGAATGTGCCGTGAAAATCGAGATGTTCGTGCGTCAAATTAGTGAGGACAGCGACATCAATCTCCACACCCGCAACGCGCCCCTGCGCCAAGCCGTGACTGGTCATCTCCAGCGCGACGTGCGTCAGACCACTATCGACCATCTGCGCGAGATACGCCTGTGTTTCGGGGGCGGTCGGCGTGGTGACGTGCAAGCCGGTATCAGCATTACGCTCGCCGAAGTCCGCTTCAATCGTGCTGATGAAGCCTGCCTTGCCATCGGTATGGTGCTTGAGGATCGCATGGAGCAGATGAGTCGTGGTCGTCTTGCCGTTCGTCCCCGTCACGCCGAAGACTGTCAGCTTGCGCGATGGAAAATCATGATAGGACGCGGCGAGTCGTCCAATAGCGAGATGAATATCCCTAACCTGTATATAAGGAAACATCCCCGGTCGCCATGGGTACTCACCGATGACCGCGACTGCGCCCTGATCGATCGCGTGCTGGATATAATCATGTCCATCGGTTTGCAAGCCGGCACGGGCAACGAAAACGCCGCCACGCTCGACTTTGCGACTATCTTCGACAAAGGGCGCAGTGACGGTAACATCCGCATCCCCACGAATGCCTACGATGCTTTCCGGTGGCAAAGCCTTCAGATGATGTGTCAGAGTATGGGGCATGGCGTGGCTTATCTCCTATCCAATCAATCGATCGACATACGCGCGATCCTTATAACACGTGCGGCGACAGTGTAGCGAAAAGTTAGATTTTCGAGTAGTGGCAGTTGGTCAGCGAGGGATAGAAAACGCGCGCCGGAGACCCCGACGCGCGTCTGTATGACTTGCTTAGCGTGACTGTCTTACTTCAAGCGACTGGTCACGTCATTCAGGCTACTGCGGACGCTACCATCAATCACGCGATCATCCGAGCGCACGATCAAACCACCGAGAATTTCCGGTTCGACGGTGTAGGTGTAGCTATCGGCGCTGATTTCGCCCTCAACTTGCGATTTTTCATCATCGCTGAGCGGCATCGCGCTGACGACTTCCACATCGCCACCGAGGTTCTTAGCGCTATCCGGCACCTGTGTGAAGAAGTTGCTGATGAGCTGGGATTGCTTGTCATCGTCCAGCTCTTCGCGCAGGATACGCCCGGCAACGGCGGTCGAAATCTTCAAGACTTGATCGCGCAGGTCTGCCAGTTCGGTATTGCGCGCGTTGACAGCTTCCTGACGCGCTTCTTCGCGGATGCGTTCAGCTTCTTCGCGAGCTTCGCCTTCGATACTCTTCTTGACTTCTTCACCAGCTTGACGCGCTTCGTCGAGGACTTTGGCGCGTTCGGAGCGGGCTTCTGTCATGACCGTCTCCGCTTCCGCTTCGGCATTCTGGCGCGCATTAGCGGCGGCGGCGGCATCTTCTAAGCCTTTTTGGATTTTCGCGGTGCGTGCATCCAGCATATTCACAGCCGGGCGCCAGATGAACGCGGACAGCAAGCCAGCAATCAGCAAGAAGTTAACAACTTGTGCAACCAGTAGACCACCATTGATACCGAGTGGGGTCAGCAGGTTACCTTCTTCTTCGTGGCTTTCCTCTACAACTTGGGTTGTCCCGTCTTCTTCTGCGTCTTCGCCGTTTTCTTGCGCCAGCGTCATGATCGGTGCCAATGACATCAGCAGAGTGAGTACAGCGAACAGGACGAGTAACCGCTTCAGTACGTTCTTATTCATTCATCGCCTCCTATTGGTGCTTACAGCACGAACAGGATAACGAGCGCCACAACGAGAGCATAAATTGCTACCGCCTCAGCGAACACGATACCCAGAATCATGTTTGTCTGGATCGTCCCTGCGGCATCGGGGTTACGCCCAATACCTTGCATCGCCCCTTGTACCATCAAGCCGATACCAATACCGGGACCAAACGCGCCAACCATAGCCAGACCAGCGCCCACAGCTTTCAAACCGACATCGAGACCTTCAATCATCGTTTATAATCTCCTTCAATCGCATTTCGCGTATGTATTAAGGGTAAATTTCGATTAGTGTGCATGTGCTTCGTCATGCTCATCATCATGATGATGGCTGACCATAGCTTGGGCGCAGAACAACAAGGTCAAAACAGCGAACACTGCCGCCTGTGCTGTACCCACGATAATTTCAAGCAGGAGGATGATGACAGGAATTAACGTGCCTGTCAAGAACATAAACACCGCGAATAACACCGTACCGGCGAAGATCGCCCCGAAGAGACGGAACGCCAGCGAGATAATCTTACCAAACTCGGAGACAATCTCGAACAAGCCAACGATGAAATCCACGCCGCCGATCGGGTTCTTACCTGCATTGCCCAGCGCGTTCAAGTTGATGAACTTTTGCAAATACTCAGGCCCTAAGGTGGACAAACCGAAGTATTGGATCGCCACGAAGGACAGTAGTGCTAGCCCGATGGTGAAGCTCAGATCAGTTGCTAAACCACGCACGAAGGGCGCGACAGTGTAGAGCTGATGCTCGCGGGTCGTTGCCTCAGCGCCGATCAGTTCCTCGCGCACGACAACTTCTTGACCGCTTTCTAACGGTGTATCAAGCGTCACACCAGCTGGCAGAGTGTAGGTTACCCCGTCGAACTCGACGGTTTCGGCAGTGCTATGTTCTTCACCGTCACCGTGTTCAAACGCCAGCGTCACAGTGCCATTGGCATCCGTGTTGCTCGCGAGGACTTGCGCGACCGAGAATTCCACATCGGCAAAGCTGTTATAGATTGCAAATTCATCATCATAGTCGATAGCGACAGCCTCATAGGCACTATCGTCTAACTCACGCTGGATTTCAGCACGACCATCGCTTGCGGGCAAGCCCTCGGCTACTGCTTCGTCCAGTTGTGCTTCAGCACTTGCCAGCACATCTGCCAGTGTCATCCCGTCTTCAGTTTCGACGACAACCGCCTCATCCAAAAACGGGTCTAAGGCTGTGGGCAAGTAGCCATCCTTGATATACTTGTGTTCCCCCAGCATGGCTTCGCATTGGCGATAGCTATCGCTGGTGGCGCTAGTTCCTGTCTCAAGCGCACTATCCACATGATATGTGAAGTATGGTGCGCCGAGGAAGCTACGTTGATCAATCGGCACGCCGTTAAGAGTCACGGGTTCATACGCAGCACAGTGTAAGACACCGATGCTCTCAACCCCTGGCAAGAGTTTACCGAGGTTCGCCGCGAGCAAGAATAAAAAGATACTCGCTACGAACGGCATGAGTAAGTTTTTCGTCTTTGGCGTATCTCCTGCTTGCTGTTTGGTCAAACCCCACCAGAGTTCGACAATCATCTCGACAGCCCCTTGGAAGCGATTCGGCACTTCCTTTTTCCAGCCCTTTGATGCCCGCCACACGCCGAGTGCAATGAGGGCGACGATAATGTTCGCCAACAGGGCACCACCAAGCGAGTTCACGAGTTCAAAATCTGGGCTGGGCCAATCTTGACGATAATACTCAGCCGGAACGGTGATCACAGGGAGCGTGACCGCCAAGTTCAAGCCGGGTAGCAAGACAAAAGGTAGCCAACAGACAAAAATGCCAAGAACTACGACGATGCCCGCGAAAATAGCGGCACCTCTTTGGGTGGCATTCATCTGAAGTCTCCTTCCCAACAATGTGTTATTAAACGATACAAAGGACTACTCCTCCTTTTCGTCCATCGTGTCGGTATCACGCGGTATCTTGGGCGGTTCGATATATTGCACCAAGGTCAGGGCAATGCGCGTCATCAAATAGAGACTGAGCGGCACACTGAGGATCAGGATAATGACCACCCCGAAGCCGCCTGTCTCCCATCGATGATCGACCCACAAGCCCAACGAAAGCGCTCCCAGAACAACGATTAGTGAAACGCATCCTGTGAGCGCCGAGATACCTACAATACCTAAATTCTTAATGCGCGATGGCTTTGCCATACTATATCTTCAAACTATCAAATCACAACGCCCGCGAATTTTATCACAAACGTTTACAATTGCCAAAGGTTACATCCCACCAATTGTCGCCTGTACGACTAAGATCGCCCCGTCCCGCGCCCAGTCGATAATCGGCGCTGGCACCACACCCAAGAAGATGACGACAACCGTTACGAAACCGAGCGTTAACCCGAGCGACCCCGGCAGGTGGATGGGTTGATCGTCGTTTTCACTGCGATCGACCCACATGATCTTGATGACGACCAGATAGTAATACAGCGCGATGATTGAGTTCAACACGCCGATCATCGCCAGACCAACGAGGTTGGCATCGACAGCCGCCTGAAACAGGAAGAACTTACCGAAGAAGCCCGCCGCCGGTGGAATGCCCGCCAGCGAGAGCAAGCCGACCGTCATCACGAAAGCCAGCCACGGGCTACGGCGTTGCATACCCGCGTATTCGCTGATCTCTTCGGTGCCGGCGGTCTCGGCATAGTGGATGACACCGGCAAACACTAACAAATTGCTAAAGGTGTACATGAACATATAGAAGGCTACCGACGAAATCGCGAAGACCTGCGTCTGATCAGAGCCTTGCAGGGCAGCGACCCCGATGAGCGCGTAACCAGCTTGTGCGATTGACGAATACGCCAACATGCGCTTCATGTTGCTCTGGCGCAGTGCCAGCACGTTACCCAGCGTCATCGACGCGATCGACACCAGCGTGATTAAGCCCGTCCAGAAAACTTGAATCTGCTGACCGTCCACTTCAAAACCAGCCGGGAATGTCCCCATGAAGAAGCGCATCAACACGGCGAAGCTCGCTGATTTGCTGGCAACGCTCAAGAAAGCCGTCACCGGAGTCGGCGCACCCTGATAAACATCTGGTGTCCAGAAGTGAAAGGGCGCGGCGCTGATCTTAAAGCCAAAGCCGACCAGCACCAGCGTGATTGCCGCCAGCACCGGCACAACGTTCGTGCCGACCACGGACTCGCCAGAGACCAGCACTTGTGCGATCAGGTCGAGGCGCGTCTCGCCGGTGAAGCCGTAGATCAAGCTCAAGCCGTAGAGCAGAATCGCCGACGCGAACGAGCCGAAGAGGAAGTACTTGAGACCACTCTCAGACGATTCGCTATCATCACGATTGAAGCCCGCGAGGATGTAAAGCGGGATCGAGACGGTTTCCAGCGCGACGAAGACCATCACAATATCAGCAGAGGCGGCCAGCAAACAGCCCCCCAGCGTGCTAATCGTGATAATCAGGTAGAACTCGCCCTTCTCGCCCACGTTGCTATCGCGGGCGGCGATGATGGCGGTGATCGCACCACCGAACAGCACCATTACTTTAAAAACCTGCGCTACCAGATCATGCCGGATCATCCCACCCCAGTAATCGGGGGTCGCCGTCGTCGCGGCGGTCGCTTCCCAGCCGGGGATGAAAGGCGTGATGACGAGAAAGCCCATCACCGATGCTGTGACATAGGCGATATTCTTACGGGCATCGGGCAGATAACTATCAATCAGTAAGATCACCACTGCGAGGATCGTCAGCCCGATTTCCGGCGCGATCGCTGGCAGATTGGTTGCGAGAAATTCCCAAGTTGTCACTTATGCACCCCCTAACAAGCGGATGATAGGTTCAATCCCGACCGTAATCATGGGAGCCATGATCGCCGGATACATCCCTACGATGATCAACGGTGATCCAAGTATGAACAGCACGATCACATCAGGGAGGGTTATCGGGTAAACGTCCGGATATTTTTCTTCATCGAACTCACCGAAGAAGACCTGCCCCGCCACACGCAACACATAAGCGGCGGTGATGACAATCCCTAACGCGGCGATAATCACGATGATGCTGTAGTAATTCAAAAGTTGGAAACTGCCGATGCTCAAGCCGACATTATCCGATGCCGCCCACATCCCCTGAAAAATCGGGAATTCAGCGACGAAGCCACTGAGACCGGGCATCCCCATACTGGTGAGACCACCAATGATGAAGAAGACCCCCGTCAGCGGTAGCTTCTGCATGAAACCGCCAAGGCTCGGAATATCGCGAGTATGGGCGCGCTCGTAAACCATGCCCACACACCCGAAGAAGAGCGCCGTCATCGCCCCGTGGCTGAACATCTGCAAGCCCGCGCCGGTGATGCCAGTCGCGTTCATCGTGGCAAAGCCCATGCTGACCAAGCCCATGTGCGATACTGACGAATACCCGATCACGTATTTGAAATCGCGCTGGCGGAAAGCGATCAACGCGCCGTAGACGACGTTGATGAGCGTCAAGAAGACGATCCACGGCAGGTGGACTTCGGCCCCGCTAGGGAGCAACTGCACACCAATCCGCAAAGCGGCGAACGCGCCCAGCTTCATCAGCACGCCCGCATGGATCATCGAAACGGCTGTCGGCGCGGCAACGTGTCCATCCGGCGACCAGTTGTGGAAGGGGAAGACCCCTGCCATCACGCCGAAGCCGATAAACACAAACGGAAACCAGAACTTGGCAAATGTCGTGCCGAACAGCGGCACTTCAAACGCGCCATTCTCTGCCGCGAGTGTCAATTGCACCATGTTGAAGCTCAAGGGTTGGGCACCTGTCGGCAGTAAGCCACTGCTGACCGCCGCTTCGAACACGGCGATCCCGTCGGGCGTGTTGGCGAAGAAGCTCGCGGCGGCGAAGGTCATCGCGATACCGCCCACCAATGCCACCACCGACCCGATCAAGATGTAGAGCGTGAGCTTCATCGCGGCATACTCGCGCAATTTGACCCAGCCCCAACCCGCAATCAAGATATACATCGGGAAGATGGCGAGTTCGTAGAAGAAGAACAGTAAGAACATATCCACACTGATGAACACGCCCATCACACCCGCGACGAGTAACATGAAAAACGCCATGAACTCTTTCTGGCGATCTTCAATCCGCCACGAGATCAGCACGCCCGCGACGGCGACCATCCCCGTGAGTAAGACCATAGGCGCAGTCAAGCCATCAACGCCGAGATGATAGGCAATGCCTAAATCCGGCACCCATGATATATATTCGACAAATTGTAAGGCTTCGTGGAAAGCGGTGGTGGCGGCGCTTTCGCCAACGTCCGTTAACGGTGCGACATCTGCATAGAACGCGGCGCGTTCATCTGCACTTTCATCGACTAAGCCCTGTGCCACTGCGTCGGTGCGTGCGTCCTGTACCATGCCACCATAGCTGAAAAAGACAAACGCACTCAACGCGAAGGTCACCCCTGCCGCCGTAATCGCTACACCGCGATATAAATCGCGCTGATCGGCATTCATGAAAAGAATCACAATGCCCGCGACGACAGGAACCCAGATCAGGGCGCTAAGAATTCCTAATCCCATAAACCTATCCTATAATCCCGCTCAATATCGTGGTTACGCTGGAATTGATGGAGTCCAGTATCCAGTTGGGGTAAAGCCCCGTCCAGAAGATGAAAATCCCCAACACGACGACCGCGACAAACTCGCGCCAGTCGACTTCCAGATTGGTATCTTGCCAGTGCATGTTAAAGGGGCCGTGTAAGGTCGCGCGAATCCCCTTGAGGATATACGCCCCCGTGAAGAGCAGGCCGATCATCGATAAGATCGTCAACCATGTGAACACAGGCCATGCCCCGCGCACAACGAGGAACTCACTGACGAAGCCGTTTAAGCCCGGCAAGCCGAGGCTCGCCATGCTCATGAACACGAACATACCGCCGAAGATCGGCGCTTTGACCCAGAAGCCGCCATATTGCGTCAGGTCGCGGGTATGGGTTTTGTGATAAATCCCGCCAGCCAACAAGAACATCCCAGCTGAGCTGAGACCATGATTGAACATCTGCAAGACAGCGCCATTGGTCGCGGTGACGGCATCCATCATCCGGTCAGACTGTATGGCGGCATCGCCTGCCACCCACGCCTCACCATAGAGATAAGCCATCGCCGCAATCCCCAAGCCGACGAAGCCCATGTGATTGACCGAGCTATAGGCCACCAGACGCTTGATGTCGTTCTGTCCGAAAGCGGCG
Source organism: Anaerolineae bacterium (assembly GCA_034437755.1). Lineage (GTDB taxonomy): Bacteria > Chloroflexota > Anaerolineae > Aggregatilineales > Phototrophicaceae > JAUZRW01. The sequence continues at coordinate 14,335 of DAOTTV010000059.1, forward strand.
AACGCGCCCAGCACAATCCCCAACATGCTGAGGAAGGCGAAGACCGTCGCCACGTTGAAGCCAATCAGCGGCATATCGGCGACCCACACGTCAGGGAAGAACGGCACTACCAAGCGGATGAACCCATATGCCCCTAGCTTGAGCATCACGCCCGCCAGCATCATTGAGCCGGCGGTCGGCGCTTCGCCATGAGCATCCGGCAACCACGTGTGGAAAGGCCAGATGGGGACTTTGATCGCAAAAGCAACGAAGAACCCTAAGAACGCCAAGCCTTTGACCGTCGCGACACTCACGCCCAAAAAGGCCGTTTCCGTCACTGATTTCGAGAGCCACGCGCCCGACGCGCTCGAAATTTCGGCAATTTCGTATGTGCCAGTCGTGAAGCCGATCAACTGCGTCGCCAGCAACATCCCCAGCGTACCGCCGATCGAATAAATCATGAACTTGACTGACGCATATTCGCGCCCGCCGGGGCTGCCCCATTGGTTGATGAGGAAGTACATCGGCACGAGGCTTAACTCGTAAAACAGGAAGAAAATCATCAAGTCCATCGCCAAAAACACGCCCATCGCGCCCGTCTCGAACAAGAGAAGCAGGGCGAGGTGCATGTTCGATCGATCGTCCACTTCCCAGCTGATGAGAATCGCCAACGGAGTCAATAACCCCGTGAGCAACATCATCGCGGCACTGATGCCATCAATGCCCACATGCCACGACGCACCCAGCGCCGTGAACCACCGATATTTCTGCTCTAATGCGAACTCTCCTGCGGCGGCGGCATCGCTCCCAATATATTGAAAGAAGACAATGCCAGAGATCAACCCGATCAGGATTGCGATCCCCAGTGCCACATAACGCCCGACCCATTTGCTCGGCAAATAAGCCAGTGCCGCGACAATTGCCGCACCAATCGCAGGTGAGATGATTAAAAATGTGAGTACATCTATTCCGAAGAATTCGGTCACGTCATCCCCCTCCTCAGCCTGCTAACATCGCGCCAGCCGAGATTGCCAGCACAACACCGATGATCAGCACGGCGATCAGTACAATTAAGAGATACTGTTGAATACGTCCAGATTGTGTGCCGCGCATCATCCCGCCGAAGCTCCACACCCCTTTGGGGATGCCATCACCGACCCCATCAATCAGCCATGCGTTCATGACCTTGATGAAATCGCCGATCCAGATGAAGACGCGTGCAATCGTGTGTAAGATCGTATCGATGATGCCCTTATCGACTGCTGTGATAATCTGCTTAGAGATCCACTGCGACGGGCGCACGAAAATCATGCCGTATAACTCATCGATGTAGTAGCGGTTTTGGAGCGCGTTATAAATCGGCTCGCCGATGATCTTCACCAGTGGGTCATCTTCGCCGGCTTTCAGCGGCTCGCGCCAGTAGAGCAACCAGCCCACATACAGCCCGCCCAGCGCAACAGCGAAGGACGTTAACACCGGTATCAAGCGCACCGGCGGTGCATCGACATGGAACACTTCTGAGCCGCCATTTTCCATGAAGGGCAAGGCATACACCACCAAATGATGGAAGTAGTTATGCTCCGGCGAGAAGATGAAGCCCAAAATCGGGAAATCTTCTGGCACGCCGATAAAGCCCGCAAACAGCGCGAAGAACGCCAGCACGACCAACGGCGCTTGCATCGTGATGCTGACAATATTCGTCGGGCCGCCTAAACCAGCGTGGTCGGCTTCTTCGGTACGGGCATCGCCCATGAAGGTCAAGCCAATCTGACGCATGGTGTAGAACGCGGTCAAGAACGCCGCAATCGCCAGCATGAAGAACACAAAGGCGTGTGTCCCGCTCCCATGGAGCAAGAGTCCCTGCCAGCTTTCAGCCAGGATTTCATCCTTCGACCAGAAGCCCGCCGTAATTAACGGGAAGCCTGCCAGCGACAAGCCACCGGCGAGGAACGTCCAGAAGGTCACCGGGATGCGATGGCGCAACCCGCCCATATTGAACATATCCTGCGGGTCGAAGTGGTGGTCGTCGTGTATTTCAGGGATACCAGCGCCCTGCTTGCCATGTTCTTCGCTGATGTCCAAGGCTTCGACCAGTTCGCCAGTCGTCGCATCGTCATGATCGTGATCGGGCGCGTGATGCTCATGAACATGATGTTCACCATGCTCCATCGCGTGGATGACTGACCCGGATGCCATGAACAACAAAGCCTTGAAGAACGCGTGTGTGATCAAGTGGAAAGTCGCCGCAATATACGCCCCAACCCCCAACGCCGCCATCATGAAGCCCAACTGCGAGATGGTCGAATATGCGAGAACGGCTTTCACATCGCGCTGGGCAACGCCCATCGTCGCCGCGAACAAGGCCGTAAAGCCGCCGACAATCGCCATCAACAACAGCGGCGATGAAAACGTCGCGGTCGAGGCGTGCGGATTACTCAAGCCGACGAACAGCGGGTACATGCGGATAATGGCATAAATCCCCGCGCTGACCATCGCCGCCGCGTGGATCATCGCGCTGACGGGGGTCGGGCCTTCCATCGCGTCCGGCAACCAGACGTGTAGCGGGAATTGTGCCGACTTGCCGATCGTGCCGATAATCAAAAACGTGCCGATCAGACCGGCGGCACTCACACCCCAACTGCCGAGGATGATCGCGGGCATACTGGCAATCTCTTGCAAGACGACCGGATCCATCAAAATCTCACGGAAGTTGAGCGTCCCCGCGACAGTGTACAGGTAAGCAATCCCCAACAACATAATCACGTCAGCGACGCGTGTCACGGTGAAGGCTTTGATCGCCGCGTTATAGGCACTGCGCTTCTCATACCAGAAGCCGATCAAACTATACGAGCAGAAACCCATGATCTCCCAACCGATGAACATCACCAGCAGATTGTCGGAGACCGTCAGCGTGAGCATGGCCCCCGCGAATAAACTGATGAGCGCGAAGAAGCGCGCCTGTCGCGGGTCATGCGCCATATAGCCGATGCTATAGGTGAAGATGCCGAGAATCGCCAGCGGCACCATGAATAAGAGCGTGGCGTTCAGCGGATCTACCAGCACGCCGACATCGAAGCTAGTCGCGCCGATTGATAACCAGGTGATCGCGCTTTCAAGGACTTTGCCCTCTTTGCCAAAGTCGCCCGCGCCATAGGTGTTGAGTGCGCCAAATAAAGCTGTCCACGCCGTCATCAACGCGAAGATGATGCCACTCATACCGACGACGATGGCGAAGATGCGAAACCAGTCCGGTTGGTACGGCACCTGCATCCCGTTATAATCAGGATGGTGACCGCCGTAGTGGTGGTCGGTAGCAGCAATCGTATTGCCCGCCTGACCGAGAACCCCACCCCGCACGAACCAGATGATGAGTGTTGTCAATGATATGACTGCAAACGCGGTCAGCGGCCCTAACGGGATCAACCACGGTAGCAGGTCTGCATTAGTGAAAAATTCCATGTATCGACCCCCTTAGCCTTTGAGCAAATTCGCTTCTTCGGGAGTAACCGAATGCCGATTACGATAAAGCGTGATGATAATTGCCAGACCAACCGCGGCTTCAGCGGCGGCGATCACAAATACGAACGCCGCAAACGCCAGCCCATTGATCTCGATCGAGTTGGTATAGCGCCAGAACGCCACAATGTTGATATTCACCGCGTTCAGCATCAACTCCACGCCCATCAGCACGGCTACACCGTTCCGACGTGATAACACGCCGAATGTACCAATAGAGAACAATGCGGCAGATACCACTAAAAATGTCCATAACGGTAGCATATTGTCTCCCCTATACGTCTTCTTCAGCTTCGCGAGCGATGACAATCGCGCCAATCATCGCCGCCGTCAATAAGAGTGAGGCGACTTCAAACGGCAATACGAAGCCGTCCTTATCCACCAGTGCCACGCCTAAATCGGTCGTCGTCGTGACCGCATCATGAACCGGTTGTGCGGTATCCGGATTGCCGAACCACACCGGCAAGATCACCCCGACGACCAGCAACACGAACAGAATCACCGCACTCGCCACGTTCCACCACAGGCGGGTAAAGCGATCGGTGAGTTGCGTCAAACTGCGGGTGAGCATCACAGCGAAGGTGAACAAAATCGCAATCGCGCCGATGTAAACCAGCACCTGCACCAAGGCCAGAAAGGGCGCACTGAGCAGAACGTAATAGCCAGCGACCCCGAAGAGGCTGACCATCAACCAGATGGTGCCGCGGAACAGATTGCGGTTCAGCACGACCCCCAGTGCGCCACCCAAGGTCAAAACCGTGAAGATGATGAAGGGAAGCACGAACCAGATACTTACATTTTCCATAGAGTGTCAGTCTCCCCTCATTAATCGCCAGCGGCGGCGACGAGATTGTCATTAGTTAAACGTGCTTCGCGCCCTTCGAGCGCCACACGGTTCATAATCACCGCGATGATAACCACGTCCTTCAACAAGAGAACGATCGTGACCGGCAAGACTTCAAACAAGCTCGCGTCGGCAAAGTTCGTCGGGGCGAGGCTTGCCACTTGCATCAGCTTCAAGATCAATGCCGTTGCCAGCACGTTGATGATCGATACCGGCACCAAGAAGAACCAGTTGAAGCTCATCACATGGTCAATCCGCAAGCGCGGAACAGTATTGCGTAACCACAGGAACACGAAATACACCAGCAAGCCCTTCAAGCCGAGCCACAAGAAGCCGATCGGCGCAATTTGATAGCCGATGCCTAAGAAGCCACCCATGAACAGAATCGCCATCAGGATACCGTTGGTGAAGACGTGCAAGAACTCGCCCGCGAAGAACATGCCGAACTTCATACCGCTATATTCGATATTGAAGCCCGCAACCAGTTCGGATTCCGCTTCGATCAAGTCGAAAGGGGCGCGCCCTGTCTCGGCTTGGGACGAGATGAAAAACAGCACCGCCGCTAACGGAGCCATGAAGATAAACCACATGCTACTTTGCGCGTAGATGATATCGACCATCGACATACTCCCAGCCAGCATGACCGGAATCACCAGCGCGAACACCAGCGGGATTTCGTAGCTGACGAGCAACGCCACCACGCGGAACGCGCCGAGGAGCGCGTACTTGTTGTTGCTCGCCCACCCCGCCGTCATGATGGCGAGCGTGCCGAGCGAAGCGACCGCGATGAAATACAGCGCACCATCTGCCAGATCAACACCTACGAGCGCGCCGGGGGGATTAGGCGAATACGCAAAGGGCACAACGGCCCAGATCAGCACCACGGACATGAAAGAGATGATCGGTGCGGCATTATACAGCAGACGATCAGCCGCCGCCGGCGTGATGCTCTCTTTTGCCAATAACTTGAGTAGATCGGCAACCGTCTGGAATAAGCCGTAAGGCCCCACCCGATTCGGACCAATACGATCCTGAATACGCGCGGCGATCTTGCGCTCGAGCAAGATCAGGAATACGACCGTCAACAGCGGGATGCCGCTCACGAGTAAAACACCGATCAACAAACCGATGAAGCGCGCCAGACCGGGGTCGGCCACGCCAAGATTTAGTACAAAGTCACAAAGGCCTACACATTCCATAAAATCGAACTCCCCCTCTCCTACTTCCAGACCAGTACGTCTTTTTTCCACGCGTAGATGAGCGCGTCTGCCAGCAGGAAGATGAACAAGAAGCCAGCGCCGAAGGCGAACAGATCCAGCTGGTTATACGCCACCGCCCACGGAAATAGCAGAACCATCTCCACATCAAAGACGAGGAATACCAGACCGTAGATGTAATACTGGACGCGGAATTGCACCCAAGTATCACCAACGGTTTCGACACCACATTCATACGTTTGGCTTTTTAACACGTTCGGCTTATTGGGGGCGAATAACGCCGCCGCACCAATCGGGAGCATCGGGAAAATCGGTGCGAGAATGAAAAAGACACCCACAAAAGCCCAATTATTGAGTACGTCCATGAGGTAATTACCCCTAAATTGTATGCTTACTGTTTTTAAAAATATGAGGTCGTACTACAGATGACGACTACTTCGATTGCGCCATTTCTCACAATGTCGCTTAGTATAACATTACCATTCTTGCTTGGCAACGTCTTAGCTTTGGTTAATCTTCAGCACATTTACGCCTGAGATTGTATCAAGCCACACCCGCATTACAAGCCACGTCATGGTCAAAACCCTGATCTTCCTCATGATTCGCCCCTTTAAGCGACATCGGCGGCATTTATCGGCGATTTATCGGCATAACAGGCAATCTTGCCTTGCCAGGCAGTGGGGCTAGCCGTTATCGTGAGAACGTTTGTCGATTGTCCAATGATGAGAGGCTGACCCGACCCTGATGACTTATACCACGCCTGCCGCCGCCGCATGGGACGCATTCGTCCAGCAACACCCACGCGCCCACTTCTTACAACTTTCTGCATGGGGCACGCTCAAAAGCGCCTACGGCTGGTCGGCAGAGCGCGTCGCCGTGATGGATGCCGGCACGATCGTCGCCGGCGCACAGATGCTCTTTCGTCCCTTACCGATGAAGCTCGGCACGATGGCGTACATCCCCTTCGGCGCATACGTCAGCGATTCGGCGCAGTGGTCAGCCTTGTGGACAGCCGTCAAAGCCTGTGCCAGCGATCACGGGGCGGCGTTCGTCAAGTGGGAGCCGGGCTATGACTTACAGATACCAGCATCCAACATCGAACAATGGGGCTTTCGTCCTAGCCCACAACGGATTCAACCACCGCGCACCATCATGATCGACATCACCGGCGACGATGACACAATACAGGGGCGCATGAACCAAAGCACGCGGCGCAACATCCGCAAAGCCTACAAAAAAGATGTGCGCTACTATCAGGCGACGACCGCCGCCGATCTCGATACCTTCACGGCGATGATGGCGGTCACGGGTGAGCGCAACGAATTCGGCGTACACAGCGCCGATTATTATCGCATGATGTACGATCACTTCGTGCCCGATCACGCCGCGCTGATTTTAGCCGAGCATGGCGGCGACACGCTCGCGGCGAACTTCGTCTTTCAGGCGGGGGATACAGCGGTCTATCTCGTCGGCGCATCTGCCAGCAAAAAGCGTAAACTGATGGCGAGCTATGGCGTACAATGGGAGGGTATCCGCTGGGCACAGGAACGCGCTTGCACCCGCTATGATATGTGGGGCGTGCCGGACGAAGACCCCGACACGCTCGAAGCGCAGTTCAAAGAGCGTAGTGACGGCATGTGGGGCGTTTATCGCTTCAAACGTGGGTGGGGCGGCGACGTGGTACGCTCTGCCGGGGCATGGGATATTGTGTATAATCCGCTGGTATATGTGGCGTACAAAACAGCCCTGCGCGTACGCGGATGATCTGTTCGAGCTAGCTTATCACAGGGAGGCTATAAACACCGATGAAACTCATTCTGGTTGATCCGATCGAAGAATTATGCGACGCGTTCGAGTCCGCTTTCAGCGCGTTTGACCAAGTAGAAGTCCACAACGGCTATTTTGAAGAAGTCCCCGAATACGACTGCATGGTGAGCGCGGCGAATTCCTTCGGCATCATGGATGGCGGAGTCGATGCGGCGATTACCAAGTACTTCGGGCGGCAGTTGATGGCGCGGGTTCAAGCACGCATCATCGACGAATGGAGCGGCGAACAACCGGTCGGCACGTCAATGATTGTGGAGACGACCCACCCCGACCATCCCTATCTCGCGCATACGCCAACTATGCGCTACCCGATGTCGATCTTTCGCACCGATGCCGTGTATAACGCGATGTGGGCTATGCTGAACGCGGTCAAGAATTTCAACAAAACAGCCGATAACCCGATCGAAGTCATCGCCTGCCCGGGCTTAGGCACAGCGACCGGTGCTGTCCCCTATGCCGAAGCCGCGCGACAGATGGCGCTCGCCTATCAGAATTTTCGCAATCCGCCCCAGCGCATCAGCTGGCTCTATGCCGAAGCCCGCCAACGGGCGATTCGCTTTGGGGGCTATTACGGCTACAGCGTCCCGATGGAAGGCGAGAAATAGCCACCGGCGACGACTCATCCACAACCACAGGAGACTATCCCGACTTGCTCACCCTAGAGACCATCAGCGATCGCGACATATGGAACGATACCCTGCGTACCCTGCCCTATGCCCATGTCTTACAAACGTGGGAATGGGGTCAATTCAAATATGAGACAACCGGTTGGATTCCGCATCGGTGGGCATTCAAGCGTGAGGGCGAGATTGTGGCGCTGGCGAGCGTCGGCGCGCGCTCTATCGGCGGCCTCGTGAATTTGATGTACGCACCGAAGGGGCCTGCGCTGAAGTATGACGATGCGGACCTCACCCGCGCTGTCTTGCAACAACTGAAACGGCAAGCCCGCAAACGTCGCGCCATCTGGCTCAAAGTCGATCCTGACATCGCCGATGCAACTGGCATCCCCGGCGAGGAGGAGGATACACCCGTAGCGACCGGTCAAGCCGTGCGCGAGATACTACAGGATGAAGGCTTTCGCTTTAGTGAAGATCAGATTCAATTCCGTAATACGCTCACCATCGACCTGACGCAGAGCGAAGATGATATACTGATGGCGATGAGTGGCAACACGCGCCGCAAAGTGCGTCAGGCGTATAAGAAAGATGTCACGATTCGGGCGGGGTCGCTGGCAGATTTAGACCTGCTCTATCGTTTGTACTCAACCACCGGTAATCGCAATGAGTTTCTCGTGCGTCCGCAAGCCTATTACGACAAGCTGTGGCAGACCTTCATCGCGCAGGATTTAGCACACGTGCTGATTGCCGAATATGAGGGCGAGGCCATCGCTCATGTGATCTTGTTCCACTTCGGCAATACCTGCTGGTATTTCTACGGAGCATCCAGCAACCGCGAGCGCAAGCGTATGCCCACCTATGCCCTACAATGGGAAGCGATGAAATGGGCGAAAGCGCAGGGTTACCAGACTTATGATATGTGGGGTGCGCCCGATCGCTTCAGCGAGGATGATCCGATGTGGGGCGTGTATATGTTCAAGCAGGGCTTTCGTGGGACAGTCGAGCGCCGTTTGGGGGCGTGGGATTATGCGCCACTCCCACTCTTGTATCGCGCCTACACAGAAATATATCCGCGCGTGATCGCGTGGCGCAAGCGATCGCGCACACAGACAGACCATGAGTGAATAACAGAGGAAGCGCACAATGCTCCGTGAGAAAATAGCCCTGCTGGTGGGCATGATGCTGGTCGTCGTGTTGTACTTCTGGGGGCATAACGTCCCCGAAACGCCTTTCTTCGTGAATTTACGCACCCTCCTGCCCAACGTAGGACTCGCGCTCTACGATGTCATCCTTGTGAGTGCGCTCGCCGTCACCAGTGGCGGTATTGGGCGCTTGCTATTGGGGACGCACGCCACACACATGAGCCGCGCCGAGCGCGTCGCGCTGGAGAGCGGTCTGGGGCTTGGTATCCTGAGTCTGATCGTGCTGGCGATCGGCATGATCGTGCAATATCACGCCGGTATCTGGATTATCGTGCTGGCATTACTGTTGGTTACGATCCGGCAGGGGTGGGCATGGCAGGGCGATTTTCGGGCAGTGGTGCGCGTCCAGCCCGATAGCGCCTGGCAGAGCTTCATCGCGTGGACGAGCGGTTTTCTGCTGATGCTGGCGTTTTTGCTCGCGCTCGCGCCGCCCTTCGCCTGGGATGCCATGACCTATCATCTGGCGACACCGGCGCAGTATTTGCAGGACGGGCGCATCACCACGCTGGCAAGCAATCACTTCGCCGGCTTCCCACAGGGAATGGAAATGCTGTACGGCTTGCTGATGAGCGTCAACAGCGACAGCGCCCCCGCTCTATTGCATTTTTATACGGGCAGTCTCGCGCTGATCGCCACCGGCGGCTTGATCCAGCGCACAACCGCCAACGCCAACGCCAGCGCGCTCGCCGTCCTGCTCCTGCTCAGTAGCTATAGCGTGTGGTTGCTGTTCGGCTGGGCTTATGTCGATCTAGCGATGATGACTTATGGCGCGCTGATCTTGATCGTCCTCACGCTATGGCGCGCCCACAAGCAAGCGTTCTGGTTGGTGCTAGCTGGTGCGCTGGCGGGCTTCGCGCTCGGTGTGAAGTACACCGCCGGCGGCATGATTATCGCGCTCGGTCTGTTCGTGTTCCTGCGCCAACCGCGGCAGGTCATCCGCAATGGCTTGATCGCTGGCACGGCCTTCGCGTTGACCTTCGCGCCCTGGGCGGCGAAAGGTCTGTTGCTCTACGACAATCCGATTTACCCTTACGTGTTCGGCGGTGTCGCGTGGGACTCCCTGCGCTCGGCAAATTTCGGCGCGGCGGGGGGCGGTCTCTTCGCCGAAGGGCTGGGCTGGCAAGTGCCATGGTTGCCGATCGCCGCGACGGTCTTCGGACAGGAGAAACTCTCGCCCTATGCCGCCACACTCAATATCTGGTTGCTGACTCTGCCGGTCGCGCTCTTGCTAGGATGGCGACGACTGGACGATGACTCGCGCACACTCGCCCGTGATGCCGCCTTACTCGCCGTGCCACTCGTGCTATTCTGGATGGTTCTAGCGACAACCAGCGGCATCGGTGCCCAACCGCGCCTGATGTTAATCGGCGCGCCGGTAGCGGCGGTACTGGGGACACTGGCGTATCACGGCATCACCCGCTGGATTAAGAAACCACTCGACATCCAGTTCATCTTACAGGCGGTGATCGTCATCACGACGCTGGTCGCCCTGCTGGATGTAGTCGCACATTTTGCCAGCACGCGCGCGATCGAATATCACACGGATGCCATCAGCGAGACGATGTATCTGGCGAATCAAGATATATACTTCGTCGCCACTGACGAGCTACAGCAACGGATGGATGCGGGCATCATTGCGCCCGATAGCACGGTGCTATTCTTGTGGGAGCCGAAGAGCTACGACTGCCCGACGCGCATCACCTGCATCCCCGATGTGTTGTATGACAATTGGGCACGCCCAATTTTGCTAGGGGCTAATCCCGACACGCTCATGGAACAATGGCGCGCCGAAGGAGTCGATTATCTGCTGGTCTCAGGGCTGAATACCAGCGAAGAAATCGGTTATAACTTCTGGCTAGATGCCCATGGTTTCGCATATACTGCGAATGTGGCATTTCCGGCGGCGCTTGCGCATGACGCACGCATCGTGTGGGACGGGCAGATTTACAAGTTATACGAATGGCGCGAGTAAATGCCCCACCATCAATCACTGACCAGACCAGCAAAGGACATAAACGGCATGACATTGGCGAACATCATCGAAAAACGTTTCGTCCGCGTGGGCGATATTCAATTACACACGGTATTCGCTGGCGATGACAAGGGCGCACCGGTTTTCTTATTGCACGGATTTCCAGAGTTCTGGTACGGCTGGAAGCATCAAATCCCGTATTTAGCCGAGCGTGGCTATCGGGTGATTGCACCCGACCAGCGCGGTTACAACCTCAGCGACAAACCGCGAAGTGTCGAAGATTACAGCATTGGCACGCTCGCGCGCGATGTCGTCGGGCTGGCGGATGCGCTCGGGTACGATCAGATCAATCTCGTCGGGCATGATTGGGGCGCGGCGGTCGCGTGGTGGGTGGCAACCATGTTCCCCGAACGCCTACAACGCCTGATCATCCTCAACGTGCCGCATCCAGTCGTGATGGCACAATCGTACCGCGCCGGCAATATCGGGCAGTTGCTCAAGAGCTGGTATATCGGCTTCTTCCAGATTCCGGGACTATCAGACGCGCTCATGAGCGTCAACGACTACATGGGCTTGACGCGCATGATGCGTATGTCCAGCCATGAGGATACATTCAGCGCGGCGGACATCGAACAGTATAAAATTGCGTGGTCACAAAAGCACGCGGTCACGTCGATGATTAACTGGTATCGCGCGCTCGGACGCTCGTTCGTCTCGAATGCGACAAACAGCCCCAACGACACACGCGCGCCGATCCACATCTCGACCCCGACGCTGATGCTCTGGGGTGAGCAGGATATCGCGCTCGGCAAAGAACTCGCACAGCTCAGCCTCGACCTCTGTGCCGATGGCGAGTTGATCTTGTTCCCGCAGGCGACACACTGGCTCCAGCATGATGAAGCCGATGCCGTCAACGAGCGCCTGCACACCTTCTTGCAATCATGAGGCACGATGCGCGGGCGTGACGATGCACGTGTCGATCACGCCCGCATCAGGTCGTGCTATTGGCGCGAGATGCTATCGCAGACTAACCCGCCCAGCAATCGCACCTCGGCATCCCACACAGAGTCGACGCGCATCGCTTCCCAATCACTCTGCGGGAAACTACAATCATAGGTATTGTCATTCTCGGTATCAGCGAACAAAACGCGATAGACATCGTTACGCTCGTCCTCACGTTCACACCCGTCACGCCGTTGTCCCTCACAATTCAGCGTGATCGATGCCCAGTACGGTGTCGTACTGAGATCGCCGGCTGTCGTCTCGGTACGGTCGCGCTCCCAACGGAAGCCCGTCCACGTACACATATCGTCGTAAACCGGTTCTTCGCGGTAGATCGTACGACATTCTTCGACTTCGCGAAACGTCCCGTCGCCCTGATCGACCTGCCGCACGCTACATTCTTCGCCATCAGGCACGCGATTAGTGGAGCGTTGTTCACGGCTACACGACCCGACCCGAATCGAGACGTTATCGCCAACGGGCGGGCTATCGCGCCAATCACGCTCGGTGAAGCGCTCATAACGCTCGATGACGATGCTCCGCTCCCACTCATGATCGGTGACGACGACCTGTGTCTCGCTCGTACGAGTGAAGGCGAAGATCAAGCCGCCGATCAGCAGGATAGCCACCGCCGCCACGCCGATCAAGACGCGCCCCATGCCGCCGTCGTTCTTCGGCTTCTCATCGGGCAAATTGCCGACGCGCCGTTGCTCGGCTTCAAACGCCTCCTTGACCACATCACGCGCCCCACTCGATGCCAGCATCTCGCCTTTTTGCTTGGTGCGGTCGCCCAGGGTTTTGGCGCGTGCCCCCTCCGTGAGTGGCGACCCGCACTGCCCGCAGAACTCGGCGGCGGCGCTGTTCAGTTGGCTACACGCCGGACAAGTGACATCCGTGCCGACAAATTCATGATCGTGAACGGCAACCTTCGCATCGTCTGCCGGGAAGTAGCGCGAGTCGGGGTTCTGCGGTGCGCCACAATTCGGGCAAAAGCGATGCGACAAGCCTAAATTGCCCTGCGTGCCGCAGAATTGGCAATCCCATAGCATTTCATAGGTATCCGTCTCACGCGGTAGATGCACGTTCACCAGATTAGCGCGATACTTCTTGAGGATTTCTTGTGCATTCGGCTCGAATTGCTTGATCGTCCACTGCTTATCATGGGCATCCATGTACGCGTCTTCGAGTTCGTCACTCAGCGACTTGATCAGCTCTAAGAAAGGATCCGCCTCATCGGATGTACCGGCTTGCCGTCGCATCCGTTGTAAATCGATCTTGGCTTGCTTCACACCCTCAAGCGCCTGCTCGCCACTCTCCGTCGCCAGCACCCACAGATACCGCACCTGACTCGGCGCGCTCGCGCTCACGTCGGTTTCTAGTTCACGGCGGGCTGTCGCCAGATCATTATTCACAATCGCTTCGCGTGCTTGTTGTATGTCCCCCATTGGTGGTTGTCCTCACACTCTACGTTTTGTCTACTTTTATTTATACAGGCATTTCGCAGGGCGCGCTACGCCGTCATCAAGCGATCGTTGTTCGCATCCGCACGCAACGCCCACGCCGTCCACACAGCTCCCAGCGTATCGACTGTGCCAACTAGCAAAATACCCGGCGCAAACAGATCAAAGAACACAAAAGTGATGAAGGTGATGAGGACTGTCCCGCGCAAGACAACCGTCGCGCGGAAGAACGGCACAAGATTAGTACGGGCGGCGACGATATAATACGCGCCCAACCAGATGCCCATCGCCCCGCCGAAGTACACCCAACCATCCTGCGGGGCGTTCATCCCGTAGAGTGTCAGCAGTGGCTCGGCAAAAAATAACAAGCCACAGCCCGAGGCGATTAGATAAATGCCAAAGTAGAAGATTGATTGCTGTGTGCGATTCATTGTGTTTGCTCCCATGTAAAGTCTCAGCACATATTATTGGCACACTATATCACGCCTATCGTCCTATGCCCACATGAGAGCGAGTCGACCAAAAAAATCCCCGCACCGGGCGGGGATTTTCGATGATGAGCGAGCGAATCGGATTAGCGGTTAGTCCGCATCAGGCAACACCGTGAAGGACATGCCAGCCGTGCGCCCGTACACATCCGGGAAGTAAAGTTGCTGGGCAGTCGCCGGGATCACGTTGTACGTGCCGGGGATCGTCGGGCGGAGGGCATAGACGTATTCATACGTGCCCGCCGGCAGATAATCCGCCGCGATGACCACGCGATCGTCGCGGAACTCGGTATTGCTGAAGTACCACCAGCCCCACCCATAGCGCAGAGGACTATCGTTATCCAAGCTGGGGCGCGTGCCGATCTGGCGATTGCTACGCAGATTAGGATCAACCGCTTCAGCACCGGCGGGGTGCGGGCTGTCGATCAGAACGTTGTGCATATCAGTCGGCACGATGAAGGTCAAGCGCACTTCCACCAGATCACCCGCCGCCGCCGTAGTGATCGGGGTAGCATCGGGGTCATTCTCCATGCTGTAGCGGCGCTCGACGATGATGCCGTTATCGACAGCCTGAACTTGTGGCACGGGCAGATCAACGTCGAGATAGGCGGTGTAGTACAGTGCGCCAGCATCGCTTCCGGTGCGTGTCAGCGTTAGTTCGTTGGCAATCTCCGTCTCAAACTCGCTGATGTCGATCGTCGTCATCTGGCTATCGAACACGCTTGCCCGCGTCGCCGTGCCTGCGATGCGCGTGTCGTCGTTCCACGTCACAGTATAGTCGTAATCCGGGTCAAGTTCGCCGGATGTTTCCATATAATCCGTGAGCGCCATCACGACCCACGCCGTTTCGTAGCTACTCTCCCAGCGATCAGCTTCGCGCTGGTCGATGAGATAACGGACGATGCCCGGCAGGAGATCACTATTGGGGCGCAGTTTGGTATACGCGATCAAGATTTGTGCGGTCGTGCGCGTGTTCGTGTTCCAGTTCCACACGTCACGGCGCTCCTCTTCCCAGTGGACACCCGCCGCGCTCAGATAAGCATCGGACGAAATATCGTCGAGCAGGGTATCGGTGCGTGTCGTGCTGGTTCGGTCGATCATGTAGAAGGTATCAGCGAGCATCGCTTTGGCGTATAAGCTCAGGTTATCGCGGTATTCGTACATCGTCGCCGTTCGTCCGGCATCCGGCGTGCCTGATCGTGCCAGCGCGTACAGCGCGACGACCTGACGATTAGCGCGATAGAAGGACTGATTGCGCGATGGTGCTTCAAAGTTCTCGCGCAGATAAGTCTGCGCCCTGACAACCGCATTAGCCGGCACGGTGTAGCCCTGTAGACGCGCTTCGGTCAAGCCGATGAGCGCATATGCCGTCGTCATGATGTTGCTCGCACCTTCTTGACACCACGCCCAACCGCCATCGTTGTTCTGCTCAGCGATCAAGGTCTGCAAGCCATAGCGCACTTGCGAATCGGTATTACTGGCTAACAGCGGCTCTGATAGCTCGTTTTGCGCCAGCGCGCGCAGAGTCATCAAGTTCGGCAAGAAGCGACTGACCGTATGCTCCGTACATTGATAGCGATAATTCCGCAGGTAGTCGAGGCTGTCGATCGTGACTGCCGCCAG
>DAOTTV010000060.1:0-11365 GCA_034437755.1 Anaerolineae bacterium
TCACAGCGTTTCGTTCAAGAACGGGTCTTAAATGACAAACGATAAAAGTTTTTGTCCCCTTTTTGAAAAAAGGGGTGGGGTATGGGGTGAAACCCCATGAAATCGTCCCCAAACCTGAGTAGTTACCATAAATGAATGATCGGGGCGCATCCGTGCGCCCTAGATACATCAAATTATTAACAAACATTACATTCTATCAACAAAAAACGGTTTTGGGATTATACTATTAGGGAAGTCAACCACAATTAACTGGATATTGAGTGATGCAAACACAATTATCGCCAGATGCCAAGCAAGCAATCGAACGATTAGCCGAGCAAAACGGGCTGACGATGTCGCAATTGATCCAGCAATTGCAGAGCGATTATCGCACGCCCGATTACCGCCGACGATTCTTCGACCTTTCGCTCGATTTATTCTGCGTGGTCAACTACGACGGAATCATCCAGCATGTAAATCCGGCGTTCATCAACACTACTGGCTATCCCGAATCCGCATTAGTCGGACAAGAAGTGATGGACTTCTATCATGCGGATGACCTAGAGCACGCCACACAATCGGCACGAGCGCTGAGAAATGGCGAGCAATTGCAGAGCTTAGACCTGCGCTTTCGGATAGCGGATGGCAGTTATCGCTGGCTGAACTGCACAGCACGCCCCGAGGCAGATGATCTGATTTATGTCACTGCTCGTGACATCACCGAGACTATCACCCTGCGCGAACGGGTCGAAGCGCGCAATCGACGCATCAGCAATATCATGACCAACATCAGCGATGCCTTCTTTGCGATCGATCGCGAGTGGCGTTTTATCTATCTCAACCCCGAAGCAGAAAGAGCCTTACAACGCACCCGCGAAGAATTGATCGGGCAAAATATCTGGGATGAATTTCCACAAGCTGTAAACGGGCCGTTTTACACGCATTATCAGCGCGTGATGCACGAAGGCGACGTGGGCGACTTCGTCGCGTATTATCCACCGCTTGCAGCGTGGTTCGACGTGCGCGCTTATCCCATCCCAGAAGGGATTGCCGTTTACTTCCATGATGTGACCGAGCAGATGCACACTGAGCAAGAAACCCAGCGACAGAAGCTCCACATTGAAATGGCGCTGGACGCGGCGAACATGGGCGTTTGGACGTGGGATGTCGCGCAAGATCAGATCCAGTGGTCGCCCGAAGTTCTCAAGATATTCGGGGTTGATGAAAATAGCACCGACCTTGATCAAGCACAATACATGAGCTTCATTCATCCAGATGATGTCGAAACTTTCCAAGCGGCACTCGATGCGGTCTTAAAAGACCCCGACAACAACTTTTACACGACCGTTCATCGCATCATGACACCCACGAATACCGAACGCTGGATTTATGGCGAAGGCAAGCTCTATCACGATGAAAATGGCGATCCGAGTTTTCTACTGGGCATAGTCAAGGATATTACCGAACAGAAAAAGACCAAAGATGCCCTGCGCGAGAGCGAAGAACGCTACCGAAAGGTGGTCACCGCGATGGCGGAAGGCATCGTCGTGCATCGTTTGGACGGGACGATCAAAACGGCAAATCAGCAGGCGTGCGCGATTCTCGGCTTAACGTACGATCAACTAGTCGGGCGCACGTCGCTTGATCCACGTTGGCGCAGTGTCCATGAAGACGGCCGGCCCTTCCCCGGCGAGATGCACCCGGCGATGGTCACCTTACGCACGGGCGAGTCGCAACATAACACGATCATGGGTGTTCACAAGCCAAACGGAACGCTCTCCTGGATTTCGATCAATTCCGAGCCAATTCTCGATGCCGATACACAAGAGCTACAGGGGGCGATTGCGTCCTTCAACGATATTACCCAGCGCAAGATCATACAAGAGCAGATCATCGCCAGCGAAAAACGCTTCCGGCGATTGGTCGAGAGCGCACCAGTCGGTATTTTGCTGATTAATATACAGGGGCAGATCATCACCGCGAATCCGATGATCGGACGTATCTTCGGCTACTCAACCGAGCAACTGCAACAATTCACCGTCGAAGACCTGATCCCGCATGATCGCCGTCACACGCACATCGGCTTGCGCCACAGCTATCACAAGATCGACGATAGCCGTTTGATGGCTAAAGGTATTCATGTCGAAGGCTTACGTGCTGACGGCACGCTTGTTCCGCTAGAAGTCGCTCTGAATAACGTCATCATTGATGATGAAAGAGTGACCATCGCCTTCGTATCAGACATCACATTACGACAACAGGCGGAGGCAATGGAACGCGAGACGACGACGCTACGTTTAAAACTTGAGAAAGAAAAAGAACTGAACGAACTCAAGAACAGTTTCATCACAATCGTCTCGCATGAATTCCGCACGCCGATGACGATCATCATGTCGTCGGTGGCACTCTTACGGCGCTATGGCGATCGTCTATCGGTTGAAAAGCGCAAACAACGCCTCGCCAAGATCGACACGCAAATCCAGCGCTTGACGGTGATGATGGACGAAATCGTCCGCATCAGTCAGGATGATGCCGAGAGTTATCAGGTGCGCCCCGAAGTCCTACAGATTAATGATTTCATCAGCCAGATTTTGGAAGAGTTGCACGTCCAACACGAGAAAGATTTCCAGGCGCTTGTGAATCACCATCACAATACGATGACGATCTACGAAGATGATGCGCTCTTGCATCAGATTTGCCTCAACATCATCTCGAACGCGGTCAAGTATAGCCCTGACCAGAGCATAATCACAATCGAAACGCGCATGACACCCGATACATGGACATTCAGCGTGCGTGATCGCGGCATCGGCATCCCAACTGCCGATCAAGAGAAGCTGTTCACGCTCTTTCATCGTGGGAGCAACGTCGATAACATCGCCGGCACGGGCTTAGGACTAGTGATTGTTCAGCAAGCAGTTGAGAGGCTAAACGGCCACATACACTTTGAGTCAACCGAAGGCGAAGGCACGACATTCACGGTTATTCTGCCGCGCCGCCCATACGATTTTGCCTAGACATTTACTATAAAGTTATCCATAATTCGACGCGACTTGTCAGAGGTATAACGAGCCTCATCAGCATGAGTCCGGTATATACGCTCAACAAAGAAGGGTAGTAGGGTTATGGTCACGTCACTTGTAACAGGTGGGGCAGGCTTTATCGGTACGCATGTTGCGCGACACTGCTTGCGTATGGGGCATGATGTCGTCGTTCTCGATGATTTATCCGGTGGCTTTGAAGATTACTTGCCAGCAGGCAGTCACTTCGTCAATGGGTCGATTACCGATCATCAACTGCTGGCAGACCTCTTTGAGACGCACAAATTTGATTATGTCTATCACCTCGCCGCCTATGCCGCCGAAGGTCTCTCGCACTTCATCCGCCGCTTCAACTACCAAAATAATTTGATCGGCAGTGTCAACCTGATTAACGAAGCGGTCAAACATGATGTGAAATGTTTCGTCTTCACGTCCTCGATTGCGGTCTATGGCAGTAACCAATTGCCGATGGTCGAGAGTTTGATCCCCGAACCGGAAGACCCCTACGGCGTATCTAAGTACGCCGTCGAACTCGATTTAAAAATCGCGCATGAGATGTTCGGGCTGAATTACATCGTGTTTCGCCCGCATAACGTCTACGGCGAATACCAGAACATCGGCGATCGCTATCGCAACGTGATCGGCATCTTCATGAATCAGATTATGCAGGGTAAGCCGCTGACGATCTTCGGTGATGGCTTGCAGACCCGCGCCTTCAGCTATATTGACGATGTCGCGCCGTACATCGCGCGCAGTGTCGAAGTACGGGATGCTTATAACGAAGTCGTCAACATTGGTGCGGATACGCCCTTCAGCGTTAAAGAACTGGCAGAGACCGTCAGTCGCGCCCTCGGTGCTGACCCACAGATCGAATACTTGCCCGCCCGTAACGAAGTCGTCCATGCCTACGCCGACCACAGCAAGGCACAGCGCATCTTCGGCATTGAGGAACACGTTAGCTTGCAGGATGGCATCGAACGGATGGCGGCGTGGGCGAAGGACGTTGGCGCACGCGAGAGCAGTATCTTCTCTAATATCGAAATCGAGAAGAACATGCCACCGAGCTGGACAAAAGTGCTACGCCAGCAAGAAGATGACTGATCGCTGACAGACTGCAAACGTTTTTTTGTTGACCCAACGAGAGGCAAAGCGCCGGCTATGCACATCTTATTTCTACCGCACTCGTATTCATCACCGGCAGCGCGCTTTCGCATCTGGCAATTTATCCCCTATCTTGAAGCGATGGGCTATGATGTCGATGTGGCAGTTATCGAACCGGCACGAGAATGGTCGAGCAAGCAACAAAATGGCATCCTACGCCGTATCGAACATGCGCTGACCGTCGGACGGCAAATTCTATCCATCCGCGATGCGCTCCTACATGCTGAGCAATACGACGTGATTATGATGAATCGTGATATTGTCCCTGAACCTCGCTTGACCTTCCTTGAGCCGTATCTAGCACGCCGTAACCCGCGCTTGATCTTCGACTTTGACGACGCGATCCATCTGGGACAGCGCGAAGCCAAATTACGGCAAATACTGCCTGTGTTCAAGCACATCACGCCGGGCAATGAGTATCTCGCGGAGTTCGCACGCCAGACGAACGATAACGTGACCATCCTGCCGACCGTTGTCGATACATCGAAGTTCATCCCAGCAGACGAACGCGAGCCGGGTGTGCCGCGTATCGGTTGGTCGGGGTCATCGTCCTCGGCACGCTTGAACTTGCCCGTCCTGCGCCCGATTCTGGAAGAACTAGCGCAGGATACATCGCTGGAATTTGAGTTCGTCGTCGTCTCTAACGAAGACCCGCGTATCGACTGGCGCGGGGTTAAGACGCGCTTCGTGCAGTGGTCACCAGAGACCGAAGTGCTGGGTATCCAGCTGATGGACATCGGCTTTATGCCACTGGATGACGGCCCGCTTGAGCGCGGCAAATGCGGGTTGAAGGCGATTCAGTATATGGCATGTGGCGTGACACCGGTCGTATCGCCGGTGGGAGTCAACGAAGAGATTGTTGTCCACGAAGAACACGGCTATCATGCGCGTACACACGCCGATTGGATTCAGTGGATTAAGCATCTGATCGCCAATCCTGATTTGAACCGGCAGATGGGACGCGCCGCCCGCCAGCGTGCGGTCGATCACTATTCGATTGATTATCTCTTACCACGTTTGACCGATTTGTTCGAGCGCATCCAATGATAATATCCATCAGAAAGAAGCGTTGACCATGACAAGAGATTTATCACTCGCGATTATCATCGCAACCTACAAGCGCAGTCATCTGCTCAAATTACTGGTTCAAGATATTGCACAGCAGAGCCGATTGCCCCAGCGTCTCGTGATTATTGACGGATCACCGGAAGACGGTCAAACGTTGGCGATGCTCCAGTCGTTCTCCTTGATGTTTCCAATCACTTACATTCCGTCCAATCATGGCAACCTGCCCTACCAGCGTTATCTAGGGTATCTAGCCACGCGCGATGCACACGATGTCGTCCTGTATTTCGATGATGATCTGCGCCTGCCTGCCAGTGATAATGTCGAGAAGATCGTCGCGCCGTTTTCGTGGGCGGATGAGACGATCACCGGTGTGACCGCCTTGAGCAATGTGCCTGAAACCACGAAATCCGATATCGAAAAAATACGGTCGGAGTCGGTCGCGACGTGGATAACGGATTGGTTTGGCTCGGCAAAGCGAGAACATGCCGGCGGTATGACAGCTGTTGGGAACAAAATCATGCCTGATGACTCGCTGGACTATGCCCCCGTCCAGTGGTTACAGGGGCGTGTGATGGCATTCCGCGTGAGAGCGATGAGCGATGAAGCATTCCCCGAGGATTTATTCGCACTGGCGCACGTCAAAAGCGGGCTGGGCGAAGATACGATTATCTCGCGCAATATCGGGCGACATGGCAAAATGCTTTTTGCCTATTGTACAGCGGTCGATCATCCCAATGATGACATCCCGCGCTCGTATCCGGATAGTGCCAAGCGCGGCGGCTTTGCAGTAGCTTATAGCCGACGGTACATAAATGATATGTATCGTCTGGATGACCCGCCGACCCTGCGCGACCGCCTTGAACTGCTCAAGAGTTATGCGGGTAATGTGGTTTTGAACTGGGTCAAGTATCTGCGCCGTCTGGATCAGATACACTCGGCTTATGCGCTGGGTTACATGCAAGGCGTGCTGAAGGGGCTGATAACAGCCCCACGATCAGATCAGCTGACTCCGGAGATCGAATGGCGTGCGGATGCACAACAGGCACTAGCGGATAAGATCGACTTACCCGCTTCATGATCCATGAGCGCGTTCAATGCTGGTCGTCGGGGATTGTCAACCAGTGCGATAGATCGCGCTCGATGCGCTCGCTCAATTGCAGGATGTCATCGCGATACACGTCAATCAGTTCTTGGCGGATTGCCGGCGACATTGGCTCAGTTTTTTTGATATTAGCGTTGTAAATACTCTTGCGTAAACGTTGCCGAAAATCAGCCGGCAAGACGGCTTTCAGCATATCTTTTAGCCCGCTCGGATTACGCAAAAACTCCAGCAAGCGCATACTCCGTGGTTTACCCGTCCGCATCCCCCATTCGATCTCTGGCTCAAACTGGTCATCAACTTCGATGAAGCGATACAAAGCCTGCATCGTCTCTTTTTGCTTGCGCTTGTAATCTTCGTACAGGATGAACATGAATTGCTCGGGCGCGAAGTATTGATCGTAGCGGCTGATATTGCGATAGTAAAAGCCACGATTTTTGTAACCCAGCGGGCGGTGGTCGTGCGCGTGGAAAGCGGTCAAGAAGTCGTCGATCGTCTCGCGATATTTTACGTCGCGCACGCGCTCGTGATAGTAGTGCGAATAGGCGCGATCAATCGGGTTGCGTAAGATGGCGATCAATTTCACATCAGGAATACGCTCATAGATATGCTGTGCCGCCTGTGGATGTGCGAGATAAGACGGCGAGTTATCCCCAAGGGCTTTCTCGGTCGTCACCCCGTCGAAAATCGCGACGTACGCTTCCCATGTGCGATAATTTGCGTCTTCCCAGTCCTGCAAACTAAAGTAATGCGACTCTTTGATAAAAGGATTTACATAGATCTCTGGATGTTGTCGCAGATAATGGTTGAGGGCGGTTGTTCCAGCTTTCATAGCGCCGAGGACGAGAAAAGTCGGCAAGGGCATGGGGCCTGATCCTTTTTGTCATGAATATGTGAGAGGCACATTGTATGTGTGCCGTATGATAGTAAGTACGGATGTATTTTAACAGTCGATGTTTGATTTCACATTGCGGAAAAATTGATATAAAGATACACTAACGCAGTTTGTTAGAGTAATATAATGTCTTCCACATTTAGGAGATTATTCATGATGCGTCGTGTACTAACCTATTCCTTCTTTGCCCTATTACCATTGATATTGCTCGGGTTAGCGATTCCCTCACAACCGACCCTAGCGCAAGAAGGTTCGATGGATGGCTTAAATATTTATTTCTCCGAGGCAAACTCAGAAGCCAGTCGTTTCGATCGCTTCGATCGTGGCATCTCACGCTATGCAGGCTTGCTCGCGCGCGAGGGGGCGAATCTGTTCACGCTGGAATGGCGCAAAGGTATACCAGACGACGCCGACTTAATCGTGATTATCGCGCCAGAGAGCGATCTTGACTCGAATCAGGTGGCACGTCTGTGGGCGTATATTCGGGGTGGTGGTCGCGTGTTACTGGTGACAGAACCGATTGGCTCGCGTGATACGATATCCCGTTCGCTGGCTGAGACACGCGGTTTCTTTGAACTTTCATGGAGCGAGCTTGCCCTGCGGGCGCGCGACGATATTCTGGTGGAACAGGGCGAATTCAGCGTGATTGATGTGGTCGAGACTGATCGTGATGGCAACGTCCTCAATGAATACACGGCGAATGTCCCCGTCCTCAATACGGAGTTCCTGACGACGGATTTTGACTCGCGACACCCGATCACCGCAGGTATCGCGGGTGAGGTCTACTATGATACTGCACGCTCGGTCGAGTACGATGCGACAATCAGCGATTTTATCGTCACACCGTTCTTGTTTGATGGCACCGCCGACTCATATGGCGAGACCGATTACAGCACCTATCTCGAACTCGGCACGTCAGAGATCAACATCGACGTTGATACCGGACAAGCGCGGGTTGCATTAGGCGCGGCTTATGACGACCCCAACAGTGGCGCACGCTTCGTCTTGCTAGGTGATGGCGATATTGTCTTCAACGGTAGCGGGTTCGAGACATCGCCGCCCTTCAGCCCCAACTTCATCTATCCGACCAATGCTCAACTGATGATAAACATCACCTCATGGTTACTCGCAACGGAACCGGTCACGCTCAGCTTCCCGGAAGCACAGCCAACCAGCACCCCAACCAGCACGATTACACCCACCCCCATGCCGACAGAAGAGGCATCGGACAACGCTGATACATCAACGGGTAGTTAATGAACATAGACTGTAGGTGAGAATGTTCACTTCGCCATCTTTTTTAAAGGGGTTGTGGGTAGTGATCGGTGCCTTGCTCCTGATTAGCCCGGCAAGCTCTGCACAGACTGAAACCGACCCGCCGGTGGTGGGCTTTGTGATTGATCGCGGCCTCATGCGATTATCCGTGCCATCGAACACCGGCGCGTTCGGTGTGACACGTCTCGCCGAGATTTTTCGGGATTATGGCGCGCAGACGATCAACATTGAACTGGCAGAATCCGTGCCCGAGAATGTGGATGTGATCGTCCTCGTAGGGCCAGAAGTCACGCTGAGTCCGGTGGCGACGGGTTACCTGTGGGAAGCCTTGGCCCGCGGTACGCATCTCTTCATGGCGCTCGATCCCAATAGTTACTATCGTGTACGTACCGAGAATGCACGCAGTGGTATCACACAATTGCTTGAGCGCGAATACGGCTTAGAGACACAGGATAACTTCGTGGCGGCACCATGGTTCTCGCAGTTGTCGGCGGATCGTATGGTTAATGCGTGGATTCGTGCGGATGCTGAAGATATTCTGACGCATCCGGTGGTTGCGCCCTTGCGACAATATCAGCTTCCGGTATGGATGTGGGGAGCGCGCTCGGTTGATGTGGCCGGCTTCGGCTTGAATTCGGACAGTTTCGCCCTGCTCTATAGCAGTAATGCCTATGGCGAACGCGCCGCCAGCACGATTGGGAATAATGCGCGCAATCCGCTAGAACTCAACGTCGGTGAAGACGATCAAGGGTATCTCTTGCTCGGTGGCATCGGCACTAACTTAGAGACGGGATCGCGCGTGGTCGTGCTGGGTGATGGGCAAATCGCACAGAATATCTTCGGTTTGACGCGCCGCAGTGTCGGCACGGATTTACCGCGCTACCCCGGCAATGATCTGCTCAATCGGCGTTTGGCGGGATGGTTGCTCGGGCTTCCTGAAGCAGACTGGGCGACGCTGGACGAAGGCTTCACCCAAATCGCGCTCGATGGTCAGGTAGACGATTGGTCGAGCGATGTGCCGGTTTACACCGATGTCGCGCTCGATGTCTCGCCACTGGGGCACGACATCCGCGAAGTGCAGGTCTTACGCAACGATCAGTTCATGTATCTCTCGCTGGTCACCGGCGCACCGCTGAGCGAAGATTTACAGATTGGCATCCGTTTGAATGGCGTGTTTGATGACCAGACGATCGTCATTCAAGGTGGCGAAGCATCGACCACGAATGAGCAAGGCTTGACGATCTCTTTACCGGATGCGGCTTATGTCTACGGCGAGCAAATAGAACTTCGCATCCCACTACGGGCAACAGGCGTGAGCCCGGTGCTGACGCAAATCTGCCTGAGTACCGTCTTCGTCATCTCATCGGACTGCATCGACGCGACGATGCCCGCTACTGTCGTCGATACAGTCGATCCGGTACCGGTGCGCTTCCCTGAGATGACGATGGCGCTCGTGCGTACCAATAACTTTGTCAATCTGCGCGATGGGCCTGATACATCAGCCGAGATCATCACGCAATTGGGCAACCGTGCCGAGTTCGCGGCGATCGGACGCAATGAGCTAGGCGACTGGGTGCAGGTCGCCAACGGTCGCTATGACGGTTGGATCGCCTCATTTTTGGTCAGTTTGAATGGCGATATACAAGATTTACCCGTGCGCCCGCAATAAGTCGCTGTGCGTGTCAGTTGCGCTTACTCGCCCGTGTTCGCCCCACTCCGTCGCCCGACAGTGGGGTGAGCCTCGCGAATGAGGGGTAAGATCACCTGTCCGATGTCGGCATCGGTATCCGGCGGGGTGGTCTGCCCGTGTAGCGACCAATACTCACGATGCGTGATCGTCTCGTCTGGTTGCAAGAGGTGCATTGTCCCCATCGTCTCTAACTCTAAAAAGCGATGATCCGTATAAATCTCGATCTGGGTATCCAAATCGGGATAGCGTAGGTTGCCTTCTGCTGGCGCGTGGAAAGATTTAACGAACATTGTCTGCTGGTGGATATATGCCAACCACCCCACCGACCACAGCAAATCAGGCGTGACGCGCAAGCCGATTTTCAGCGGTTGTGTGTTGTCTGTCGTCTGGTCAACCCGTATGTAGCGGTCGCTAAAACGTAGGCGAGGATCGTTGAGCGAGCTATAGCCCCACAGCGTCAACGCATGAGTCGGCAACAAGTTTGCAGAGTGTGGGGTATGGGGCGGCAGTGGGATGATGCTAGTGCCACCCGTACGCATCAAGGTTAGCGCCCACGGTGCCAGTTCAATCGCCCACAAGCCGACATTGGTCAGCGTATGATCGACGACGAGCGTCCCATTTTGAAATGAGAGGCTCAACTGCTTCTGGATACCCGTTTCGGTTTCCACGGGGGGCACGAAGTAATACACGTCGTTGAGTTCAAAGTGATCGATGGCTTGATTATCTGGTTGATAGGTGCGCGGTTTCACTTCTGGCGCGTGCCACAGGCGATGCCCGCCATACAAACGAAAGTCATCACCACCGCTCTCGCCCATGTCCTCTGCTACTTGATATAAGATATTCTCTTGATCGAGCAAGCCGAAGTGAATGATGCGCGGCCCAACCTCACCTGTGACAATCAACTCAACGCGCCCATCAGACAGACGATAGCACGTCTCCCACCCTTTATACGCAATCTGCTCAAATATCATTGCTCATCCTCACTCCGCACAACAAGATTTTTCAATCGTATTCATCATCTCTGACAAATTCTGCTAACTTCACAGCGCATGTCTTGCCAGCGCCGTTATTCTAAGTCTGGTATCGTGTCCCGTCAAACAAAACGGGCGAGAGGTTGCCCCCTCGCCCGTCGTCAAGCTCCCCCGTTTTACCCCGCT
>DAOTTV010000061.1:0-65919 GCA_034437755.1 Anaerolineae bacterium
AGAGGGACTTCAACCGTGCTTGTCTCCCCTTCTCCCAGTGTTAACGATCGGGAGAAGGGGCTGGGGGATGAGGGCTAAAGACAGCGCTAATCAATTGACCTGAGTAGTTACGTTTTTTCTTCAATATCTCTTCGGTTGAAATAGCGAACACACAAAATATCTGTGAAACCGTTCGCATTCTGATTAACTGTCAAATTAGCATCATTATTAAACGGATTTGTATGCAGATATTCGATTGTAGGCATGATTTCCGGTGGTG
This sequence comes from Anaerolineae bacterium, assembly GCA_034437755.1. GTDB lineage: Bacteria > Chloroflexota > Anaerolineae > Aggregatilineales > Phototrophicaceae > JAUZRW01. The sequence continues at coordinate 260 of DAOTTV010000061.1, forward strand.
GGGCGAGCTGTTTGATTTCACCACTGTATAAAATCGGTCCCAATATAGCGAGTATGACTATTCCCACAACGGATAGTAACAGTCCTCCACCAATCCAGCGCAGAGTATGATAGCGTTTCGGTTGTCCTTTGCATTTGGTTTTTTCGGTCATTGCTCGTCCCCGGTTTCGTTATCAGTTGCGAAAGTGATATTTTCATACACATCGCTGAGAGCCAGCACACAACCGACTGTCACCATCTTGTACTCAGCATCGAGTCCAATCACATCGGTGAGTATCCATTTGCCATCTTCGCCTTTGCGATAGCCTTCGATACGCGCTTGATTCTGTGAGATGAGGATATACTCACGTAGGCTATCAATCTCACGATAATGCTGGAACTTCGCACCTCTATCGTAGGCTTCAGTCGAGGAAGATAGAATTTCGATAATGACAACGGGATTGACCAGTGTATCAAATTCTTCGCCTGCAAATTTAGGTTCACCATAGATAATACTCAAATCAGGGTAAGTCATCAGTCCAGTATCCATGACTTGAACGCGCTGGTTACTGGGGTTCACCTGACAATCTTTACCGCGTAGTTGAGCGTAAAGCGTTGCAAAGGTTGCACCGAAAATCTGGTTATGCTCCCAACTCGCACCCGCCATCGCCCATACATCGCCCTTGAGATATTCATGCTTTGTCTCGGACTGGCGTTCAAATGCGAGATATTCCGTTTCAGTCATGCGGAATGCGTCATTTCGACAGGTAACAGCCATCATTATTCCTATCGCTATGTGCCGTAAATAGTCTGTTGCCTTATTATATCATTGCAACCCTGATAGAACCTGCGTCACCGTCGCGCGGGGGACATCGGTCACGATGCGGGCCTGACACATGCCATCCAGCAGGATGAAGCGCGAAACGCCATTTTTCCACTTTTTATCAGTGGTCATCGCGTTGTAGATAGCATCGGGGTCTAAGCCATTCAGCGATAAGGGAAAGCCCGTTTGCGCGAGGATGGCGCGAACACGGCGCACGAGGTCAGCGTCAATCATGCCGAGTTCGTGTGATAGTTTCGCCGCTGCCAGCAAACCAAAGCCTACAGCATCGCCGTGTTGCCACGCATAATCGGTCACGCGCTCGATAGCGTGCGCGAAGGTATGCCCCAAATTCAAATGAGCGCGGATTCCCTGTTCATACGGGTCTTGTTGTACCACATCGACTTTGACTTTAATCGCCCGACTCACGAGTTCTTCGGCACGGGCGAGCGTGTGCAGGGACGTATCGAGCAGGCCTTCGTCCGCTAGTAGCCCGTGCTTGATGATTTCGCCCATGCCGCACCGCCACTGCTCATCGGGGAGCGTATCGAGGACGGATGTATCAATCAGCACGGCTTGTGGTTGCTTGAACGCCCCCACTAGATTTTTACCCTGTGGCAGATCAACGCCAACCTTGCCGCCGACACTGCTATCGACCATCGCTAACAGCGAAGTCGGGATTTGTACGAAGCGCACACCACGCATATACGTCGCCGCGACGAAGCCGACTGTATCACCGACGACACCGCCACCGAAGGCTGTTATCGCTGTGTGACGGTCTGCGCCAAACGCTAGAAACTCATCGTAGAAGCCGCGCACGGTATCGAGATTTTTGTACTGTTCGCCATCGTGCATCGTGGCGATGTCTGCTGATGGCAACCACGACGCGAGTTTATCGGCATACAAATCAAGCAGAGTCGTATTCGTGCCGACTACAACACGCCCCTCGAAACCGAGTTCGTCGGCGTGCTGGTCGAGTTTAGCGAGTAAGCCTTTTTCGATGATAATATCGTAAGATGTGCCATCGGGAATATTAACCGTTATGCGTTCTGCCATAAATCGAGTATCTCCTGTGCGACGACATCCGGTGTTTTGCCTGTCGTGTCGATGATATTGGGTAAAGTCTCGTAGATTGCGCGGCGTTCCTCCAGCAATTCACGCCAGCGCCCTGCAAGCGGGCGTGCATCAGTCGCCTTGAGGCGTGTTTCGATCGCATCAGGGTCAGCCATCAGGCATACGACAAACGTATGCCTAAGCAAGCAGGCGCGGTTCTCCTCATCGATGATGACACCGCCGCCTGTCGCAACGACCAAATTCTTCACAAGCGCGATCTCATGTGTCAGACCGCGCTCAATCGCCCGGAAAAAGGGTTCGCTGTAGTCGGCGAAGATACGCGGAATTGTGAGGCCGGTGCGATGTTCAATCGCGGTATCCATATCGAAAAACACGCGATCGAGTTGCTCGGCGAGTAAACGCCCCACGGTCGATTTACCACTCGCCATAAAACCCGTGAGAACGATGTTGCGCTCGGCCTCACTCATAGCCGAAGCGCCATTCCACGTTATCCATCGGCACATCAGCGAAGTGATTCTGCTTCAGCGCGTCGAAGCGCGGTTTCATCTCAGCAATGCTATCCCCGCCTAGCTTCTCCATGAGGGCATCAGCTAACACAATCGCCATCATCGCCTCGCCGACAGGCACCGCACGCGGCACCGCGCAAAAGTCACTGCGCTCGTAAACCGTGCGCTCGGCTTCTCCCGTCGCGAGATCGACAGTATCCGCTCCGCGTAACATGGTCGAAATCGGCTTCATGGCAACGCGCACGACGATCGGCTCACCCGTTGTGATGCCGCCCTCAAGCCCGCCAGCACGGTTCGTGCGCCGCCGGAAGCCACCGTTGCTATGCGGTTCGATTTCATCGTGTACCTGACTGCCGTGACTGGTCGCATCGCGGAATCCGTGACCAATCTCGGCACCCTTCATCGCCTGTATGCTGACCATCGCCCCCACAAGTCGACCGTCGAGCTTGCGGTCATAATGGACATGCGATCCGAGGCCCGGTGGTACGTTGAGCGCGACAATTTCGAAGATACCGCCGAGCGTATCTTTGTCGATCTTCGCCTGACGAATCGCGGCGTGCATTTGCTCTGCCGCTTCGGGATCAGGCGAGCGCACGGTGCTATTCTCAGATGCTTGGTAAAGGGCGTGGTAATCAGCATCGGCCGGAATGGTCGCTTGCACAGCGCCGATGTTGGTCACATAGCCAAGGATCTCGATCCCGAATTCCGCTAGAAAAGTCTTACAAATTGCGCCAACCGCGACACGCATCGCTGTTTCGCGCGCGCTGGCACGCTCGAGCGAGAGGCGTAACTCACGATAGCCGTACTTGATCGCGCCGGTTAAATCCGCATGTCCGGGGCGCGGGGTCGTGATCGGCGTGATGTCTTTCTCTTTCCAATTCTTGAAGTCGCGGTTTTCGAGGATCATCGCAATCGGTGCGCCAGTCGTCTGGCCAGCCATCACCCCCGATGTCAGGCGCACGCGATCTTTCTCGATGTGCATCCGTCCACCACTACCGTAACCTTTCTGGCGGCGTGCCATATCGCGGTCAATGTCATCAGCACTGAGTGACAATCCGGCGGGCATTCCTTCGAGTATCGTGGTGAGCATGGGGCCGTGGCTCTCGCCTGCGGTTAAAAATCGTATTGGCATCGTATGTCCTTATCTGGGTTTGATCGTTATCAGTTATCAGAAGCGTTTTCATTTCGGATGAGATGGCTCTTTGGGATTTCGTGTGGTCTTTAATTGCGCGGGTCAAGCCCCCGCCCCCACAAAGATCTATCATTCCTTGACCTTGTTTAGCGATTGCTCACGGATGATCCCCGTTATACCTCCCGCGACTCGCGCCGTGCCAACTGACTCCGCACGGCATCGAACATCACATCAAGCGGGGGTTCGAGGCCTGTCCATCGCTGGAATGCCGCCGCGCCCTGTCGCACTAGCATCCCCAAGCCCCCGATCGCGCGTCCGTCGGCAGATTCAGCTTGATCCATCAGTTTGGTGCGTGCTGGCGTATACACCATATCGTAGACGGTCGCGCCTAGCGGAAAATCAACATCAGCACGCCATGCCGATTGATCGACAGTCGGGTACATCCCCGCCGATGTGCAATTCACAATCAGCGATGCGCCCCACGTTGCCGCGTCTTCAAGCGTCACCGCCTTGATGCCATCGACCGCCGCCGAGGCTTTCAGTTGTTGTAGCATCGCGTCAGCGCGGGATTGCGTGCGGTTGACGACGACAACCTGTGCCCCTGCTTGCCACAAGCCATAGACCGCCGCGCGCGCCGCCCCACCGGCACCGAGTACGATTACCTTTGCGCCGTCCAGCGCGACCTCGTGCGCGTGCAGATCATCGATGAAGCCATCGACATCCGTGTTCGTTCCGGTATCATCACGAAAATCAATCGTGTTCACTGCGCCGATCGCCCGTGCCTGATCGTCAGGACGTACCCACTGTAGTGCCTGCTCCTTGAAGGGAATCGTCACGTTCAAGCCGATGTAACCGTGTCGCTTCGGCTCTTTGACGGCATAATGCGCGATGTCTGGCGGGATTTCCATCGCGTCATACAACCACTCATCCGCGATCCCCATTGCCTTAAACGCCGCGTTATGCATCGCCGGACTCAGGCTATGTTTGATTGGGAAGCCGACCACCCCGACGCGCTTCTGTGTCATGTCTATGCCCCTTCTCGCTTGATCTTCTCGTCGTTTTTCACTTTATCCTGCACCGCTTGCCGCCGATAGTCATATACGCGGAAGCCATAGACGACGGCGATAATCGGCAAAATACCGATACAAAGCATCACGCCGAAGGGCACGCCTAACGCCCACATGATGAGTTCAGCATTGAGATAGAGCAAGGTGCTGGACAGAATAGCGAAGAAAAAACGCTCTAGAGATTGCTCATCTAGCACCGCACGGATGGCAGTCACCCATGTGGCGAAGAGCAACACAAATGTGATGGCTAAGATAATCATTTCAATTCAATCAGCTTTCGTAGTATACGGATTGGGTGCGCCGATGCACAATTTGTGATCGCGCCTCTTGTAGATTATCGCAATAGACGTACATCCCCGCAACGGTCGGGAATAAGCGCCCAAGGACACGCCCGAAGGTTTTATACAAACGATTGGCACCAATGATCGCGATCGTCGTCACATCGCGCGGAAGCGCCGTATTCAGGCGTAAACCTTGCTGAAGCACCCCCGACGGGATGTAATCAGACTGCATCTCGAAAATAATATCGACAGCATGCGGGACAGACTCTATCCATTGCCGGGCTTGCTCAGCACTGCGATAATAGTCCTCCCACGTTCACATCTCATCAAACAGAAAACGGATTACGTCTCGGTCTTCATTATCCCAAACAATTTCTATCGACATTCCTTTATCCTCACTCACAATACAGACCGGAACGATATTCCACACTTATTGTAGGGAGAATGTTATAGATACAGATGAGAAAATTCACATTTCCTGCGAGCGATTGAGCAATGTCCCACCGAGACTCTGTAAAATAGCCGCGAACCCGGGGAAAGAGTCACGCGTGCAACGGGCATCAGTGACGACGGTCATCTCATCAGCGCATAAGCCAGCAATCGCGAGACTCATCGCCACCCGATGATCGTCATGCCCATCGACGGTATTGCCCAGCAGGGATTGCTTGCCGACGATACGAAAGCCATCTTCACGTTCTTCGATTTCTGCGCCCAGTTTACGCAATTCTGCTGCCATCACCGCGATGCGATCCGTCTCTTTCACGCGCAATTCTGCCGCATCGTGCACCAGTGTTTCGCCGTCGGCATGTAAGGCGGCGACCATCAACACCGGGAATTCATCGATCATGCGGACGACCACATCGCCGCCGATCGTTGTTCCTTTGAGATCGGCCTGCTGTACATGAATATCGCCCACAGGCTCACCGGCTTCTATGCCAGTTGCCGTGACGGTGATCGCCGCACCCATCGCCTGCAAGACATCGAGCAAGCCGGTGCGCGTATCGTTCAAGTTCACACCGGTGATTGTCAGGTCGCTATCCGGCACGATTGATGCCGCCACCATCAAGAATGCCGCTGAGGAGAAATCGCCGGGCACAGTCAAATCAAGCGGGGCGAGATCAGTCGTCGGGGTGATGGTGATGTGATTGCTGTCAATGTCAATCGCCGCGCCCATTGATTGCAGGATACGTTCAGTATGATCGCGTGCCGCGCCGGGTTGGGTAACGGTCGTCGTGCCAGTGGCATATAAGCCTGCGAGCAAGATCGCACTCTTGACCTGTGCGCTGGCGACGGGCATCTCGTAGTGAATACCTTTGAGCGATGCCGGCTTGACGAATAGCGGGCATTTGCCATTGGTCGCCGTGATGGCGGCACCCATTTGTTGGAGCGGGCGCGTGATGCGCGTCATCGGGCGGCGGCGCAATTGTGTACTGCCATCGAGCGTGCTGGCGAAGGATTGTCCCGCCATCAAGCCCGCGGCGAGACGAACGCCCGTCCCCGCATTGACGAAATCTAACGCTTGCTCAGGAGCGTGTAACTGCCCACCGTGGATCGTGAGCGTGTTCGTATCTTGACGCTCAATCTGTACGCCGAGTTGGCGCACAGCCGCTAGCGTAGCTTCGGTATCACCGGCGGCGAGCCACCCGCGCACCTGCGATGTGCCGTTCGCAATTGCGCCCAGCAATACCGAGCGATGGGAGATCGATTTATCCCCCGGCACTGTCACAGTACCGCGCAGGGGGGCATCGGGTTTGATCGTGAGTGTGTCGTGTTCTTGTTCAGGCATTGGGATTCTTTCGCTTGTTCAAAGTCAGTCGAGTGTAAAGCCGGCAAACAATGACACGCGCAATCCCGCCCGGCGACCGCGACAGAAATTGCGCGTATGATAGACGCTGTGACGATTACGCTACAGGCGATAGCATACTCACGCTTTGCGTCCAACGGCTTCGGCAACAGCCCGGATGCGCGTCACGGCGGCGGCGAACTTCTCCGGTGTCAAGCTCTGACGACCATCGGACATCGCCTTTTCCGGTTCGGGATGCACTTCGATAATCAAGCCATCAGCCCCTGCCGCGACTGCCGCCAGCGAGAGCGACTCGACATATTCCCACTTACCAGTCGAGTGGCTCGGGTCGAAGACGACGGGCAAATGGGTGCGTTCCTTGAGAACCGGAATAGCGTTGATGTCGGCGGTGTTGCGCGTCGCTGTCTCGAAGGTGCGGATACCCCGTTCGCACAGCATCACGCGATCATTGCCGTGTGATAACACATACTCAGCCGCCATCAGCAAATCTTTGATGGTACTCGACATGCCACGCTTGAGCAAAACAGGATGTTGACTGCGACCGACTTCGTTGAGGAGGGGGAAATTCTGCATGTTGCGTGCGCCAATCTGGAGGACATCGGCGTATTCCGTGACAAGGGGGACGAGGTTAGGATCCATCACTTCGGTGACGACAGGTAAGCCAGTGATCTCGCGCGCTTCGGCCAGCCACTTCAGCCCCTGTTCGCCATGCCCTTGGAAGCTGTAGGGCGACGTTCGCGGTTTGTATGCACCGCCGCGCAGGGCTGTTGCGCCCGCTTCTTTGACGGCACAGGCGGTCTCGATGATCTGCTCCCGACTTTCGACGGAACACGGCCCCGCGATAATTAGGATTTGTTCCGCACCCATCTGCGAGCCATTGAGCGGAACATAAGTATCGCGCGGATGGAACGAGCGATTCGCCAGCTTGTAGGGTTCACTGATACGCACGACTTTTTCGACCCCTTGCATCGAGGAATAATTATCTTCGCGTTTGGGGGTCGGGCTTTCGCCCACGAGACCGATAATCGTCTGTTGCTGTCCTTCGGAGAGATGTGCGCGGTAGCCATCGGATTCAATACGGCTGATGACATCGGCGATATTTTTGGATGTAGCACTGGGTTGCATAACAACGATCATGATTGATTTCCCTCTTTTTGGTTGTGATATGAGCAAGTTAAGTGTGTGTGATGTGGTTGAAGCGCGTCGGCGTGATAATCACACCCCAGCCCGAGTGAACAGCAAACGGTCATGAAATTTGCTGGCGTGCCACCTCCTGTTGTTGGGCGATGTCTGGACGTAACTTTTTTGCTTCGCCCAGATAAATGTGCTGGATGTCGGTCTGGGTCTTATCGGTGTTCCAATGCAGGAGCACGCGCAGTAAGCCTTTTGTTGCATCTGGCACAGCAATTTCTGAGGCGCATAAGAGCGGGACTGTCGTCCAGCCCAGCGTTTTGCGGGCGGCGACTGCCGGAAACACAGCGTCCAAATCCGGCGTGAGGGTGAAGAACGCGCTCGCAATATCGGTCTTCTCGATCTTGTTGGCACTCATAATTGCTTTGAGTAAAGTTTCAGTTGCTTTCAGAATTGCCTCGGCAGTATTTTCCTCGACCGAGATTGCACCACGTACGCCACGCATTTGCATTGTAAAACCTCCATGACCATAAAATAAAAAAAGCGCAAGGTGTAGACCCTTGCGCTTTGCTCATTACCGAAAGTTATGTTCAAACTATAGGCAACACAAGTCTACACCCGTTTTACGGCTGTTAAAATAAAAGTAATAAAAGCTGTAGACGTGGATATTACAGTTGGTTGCCATTGGTTTCTCTGGTTTGTTTGATTGTTATTTGATTTTGCTTTTCATGAAAACTGTAACGCACATGCGAGCCTGTGTCAACCAATCGGCATAAATTGATGTAATCTCATACAAATCGCACAAGGAATACCCGTCGATATAGACAAGTTAATCCGCGCACACGCGCCAACCGCCACCTTCGCGCACCAATTGCATCTCACTCGCGAACAGGGGATCATCGACAGCACGCACAATATCATTAAAGCGCATCGACGAATCCGCCTGTGTTCCTTGCACCCGCAGACCCAGCGTGCCTGAAATCTCGACCCGTGCGCGATCATCTGTGCGCTCAAGTTGGCGATAGCCCAGCCCACTCGCATCTAGATTCAACTGTGAGAGGGCATCGCGCATCGTGCGTTCGATTGTATCGACCCGCGCTGAACTAGCTGTACAGGTCAACGTGCGGAAAGCGTCGAAGTCGCGGGTAACGAGCGCATCGACATAACTCTGCGATGCGGCAACCGGTGTCCCATCATCGACTGCGCCGCCGAAGATCAACGACACAGCCAGCACAACCAGCCCTAAAATACCAATAATTCCACCATAGAACAGGATCGGGCTAGCAAGCAGTTGTTGCGCCAGTGATGCAGATGGCTGTGCGGCATCCTGTGCTGGTACAGCTGGCACCTCCGCTATCCGTGTCCCTTGTGCCTGTAACTCGGACTCTGCTTTGGCGAATAAATCATTAAGATCGCCGTCCGCGTCGCTATTATCGCCGACAGTCGGTGCTTGCAAGCGCTGTAGTAGCGCATGAGCGCCCTCATGGGTCGGATCCAGCTTGAGGATGCGCTCCAGCGTCTTGATCTTCTTCTGCTGATCGTCGATCAAGTTTGCCAGCATCCACCACGCGGTCACATTGCGCTTATCGGACTCGAGAACGGATTGAATGACGACTCCGGCTTCGCGCTTTTTGCCCGCTTGCAAGAGATGGCGGGCTTGTTGGAGTTGCTGTTGTGCATCAGGCATAGATGTCATCCTTACTCTGGCTACTCATCGCACGTCCGCTATTCCACCGGATCACAATAAACCCACGCGCTATTTTGCACGCGCAAATCGGTTGTGGTCGATACATCGTCCAGATCACTCAAGTTGACCGGCACTGAGAAGTTATTGATCGAGATCACCAATTCACCCGTCGTTTCGACTGTTGCCTGCCGGAACCCAAGTTCAGTCACGCGATATTCTAAGCCTGATGTATCAAAATCGATCGACGAGAGCGGGATATTCAAGCCTTCATCCTGCAAGACAGTCTCTATCTCGGACTCAAAGGCGTTAATCTGAGCGATGTAATCCTCTCGATACTCATCGCACACATTCTCACTAAGGCGATCAGCATCTCGCTGGATGACTGCCGTTGTGATGCGCTCCGCGACCACATCCGGCGGCGGGTTAGGGTTCTCGGTCAAATATAGCCAGAATGCCAGCAACACAGCGAACGCGATTAAACCCGCAATGCCCAACAGCGAAAACGTGACGATCCGCAGGTCTTGCTCTTGCGAGCGTTTGGGTTCGGGTGCATTGGCGGGATCATCGCGCAATTTCGACCAGTCAAGGTCGATCGGTTCATCCACACCGAAAGCATCCGAGGCCATGATTTCCTGCGTCGTACGCATATCAGCAGACCCGCGCTCAGGGCGTAATTCCTGTAGTTTTTTGCGCGCTGGACGATGATTGGGGTTAATTTCCAGCACTTTTTCGACACACTTCAGCGCCTTATCACGATCTTCGAGCAGGTTTGCCATCATCCACCATGCGTCGATATTATTCGGGTCTTGCTTCAGCACCGCACGGACAACCCGTCCGGCTTCTTGTCGCTTGCCCTCTTTTGCAAGCGTGATCGCCTGTTTCAATAAGGGTTTTGCGTTTGACATACGTCACCGTCCTCACTGTTCCGATAAGAGTGGGTCACAGTAAACCCACTGATTCCCTTCTACGATCAAGGTCATTTCTGGCGGTAGGTCGCTATCACGAACAGAGAAGGTCTGGGCAAAATCGCCAATGTAAAATTCGTAGTCCCCTGTGGCGCGCACAGTCGCCCGCCGGATACCGCGATCGATCACCTCAAAGGTCAGATCACTAGCTTCGACGCGCAATCCCAGCGCATCAGAATCCTGCCCGAACTGATTGCGTAACTCGTCATCAACACGCGCTTGCAGGGTACGCAAGGCCTCGCGGTTATCCTCACGATAGCGATCACAGGTGCGCTCGGCGACGATGCCGGAATTAAACTGCCCGACAGCGACGAAAAACACCCGCGCAACGTCTTCCGGCGGTGGGTCGGGCGATGCGCCTAGATAAAATACCGCCGCGATGAGAGCAATCGAAAACAAGCCAATAACCACCAGCGCGACTGTCGCGATGCGCGTCTCTTGCTTCTCTGTTCGGCGCGAAATTGTCGGGTTCGCGGGATCGTCGCGCAACTTCGACCAATCGTAATTCATCAAGGTCTCGTGGATATTCGTATCCGCGCCTAGCGTCTCTGTTACGCCAGATTGCCCGAGGCGCTGACGCAGGTCTGCCACTTTTTTCTGCGCGCCCTGATGATCGGGCTTCAATTGTAACACTTTCTCCGCACATTTCAGGGCTTTGTAATCGTCCTCTAGCAGATTAGCGATCATCCACCACGCATCGACGTTGGTCTTATCGACGCGCAAGATATCGCGCACGGTGCGCCCGGCTTCTTGCCGGTTGCCCGCTTTCACCAGTTGGACAGCCTGTTTCAGTTGTTGGTCAGTCTGCGCCATGATGCATCCTCAAAATGCTGATATCGCTATTCCTGACCTTATTATAGCGCGAATTATGTGGCTTGCCGTAGGGATTCGGCTAAATTTTGAATGCTATTTGTCCCTTCTTTGCCGGCTTTCACCAGCGCACTGCCGACAATAAAACCATTCACTAACCCGTGTAACTGCTGAACGTGCGCCGGCGTGCTGATGCCGAAGCCCAGCACAAGCGGCTTCTCTGTCTTAGCGCGGATACGCGCGATGAAATCGCGCAGGTCAGCCGGGAGTTCCGTGCGTGCGCCCGTGATGCCCGTCAACGACACGACGTAGATAAAGCCGGTCGCATTGGCGGCAGTCAATTCGATGCGCTTGTCATTGCTAGTCGGCGCGAGGAAAAAGACCAGTGCCATATTCTCGCGCTGGCACGCTTCGGCGAACAGGTGCGCTTCTTCTGGCGGCAGATCGGGGATGATTAAGCCATCGGCACCCGCTTGTCGGGCATCGCGGACAAATTCGTCAATCCCGTATGCCATCAGCGGATTAGCGTAGCTCATCATCATCATCGGTTGGTCTACACCGCGCTCGCGTACAGTCTGCACAGCTTGCAGGCAGGTTGCTACAGTCGTGCCGTTCTTCAGCGCGATCTGTGTCGCTTCTTGAATGGTCGCACCATCGGCAATTGGATCGCTGAACGGCACGCCGATCTCGAAGCCATCGACACCGACATCGGCCATTGCCATGATCGCATCGATCGATGATTCGTAATCGGGATAGCCGACAGGGAAATACGGTAAGAAGGCGGCGCGGTCTTCGCTTGCGGTGCGCTCGAACATGGCATGGATCGCGTCTAAGCCTTGTTGTGATCGTTGAGTCATAATGGTCTATTGCCTATCTATTCTGAGTGAGATGGTCAGGTAATCATGCGGGACAACGTATAGCCGCGCGCAGATGCTAATCGTGTTCGGTCGTGATCAAACTCTGGATGATCGCTTGCCAATGCGTGAAAATGCTGAAGTGCCCGCCCTCGTCTAAAAAGTGACCAATCGTCTGTGGGATGTGCTTTTCCAGATAACGTCCCATCGGCTGGGGCACGAGCGTATCGTCTTGCCAATACCATAGGTGGACGGGAACCTTGATCGCGCTGAGATCGAAGCCCCAAGACGAGACGAGAATCTTTGCCTCACGCACGATGCCGTCAACGCCGTTGCGCGTCGCTTCAGGACGATAGCCCTTAACTTGCTCGCGGAATTCAGGCTGGGCGAGCAGGTTACCGTCGGCATCCGAGAGATACGTCAGCGATTGTTGCATCGCTTTCTCAGGATCATTGATGGCCGACTTGGTCTGCATCCATAGCAGTGGCTTTAACACCCACGAGGGCCATGCCGCCATCTTGTAGGCGGTCGTATACGTATCGTTGACTCCTTCGTAGGGGGTCTCACGATCGAAGGGGGCGGCACCGCTGACAATCGCCGCCGCCTGCACACGATCAGGCAAAGCGTAAGCTGTCGCCGCGGTGTAAGGCCCACCGGCAGAAACACCCATCACGTAAAACGTCTCAATATCGAGCGCATCGACTAATTGCTGGATGTCGTCGGGCATCATCAGCAACTCGCGATTTTCTTGATAGCTCGATAAACCATAGCCGGGGCGATCAGGCGTGATGATACGCACGCCTAATGATTCTGTCAGGCTCGCATCGGGGTGGCGCATCAAGCGCGATCCGGGATTACCGTGAAAGAAGATGATCGGCGTGCCAGATAAGTCGCCATGTTCGGTATAGGCGAGTGTACGCCCGTCCGCTAGTGTGATTGTTTGGTCGGTGATGCTCATCAGGTCTCCCTCATTTTCATAGTGTGGTCACAAGTGATATGCTGTATTTCATTCAACAACAACCACGCGCCTCATTTTTATGCGTGCTATTGTCGATCATCTCGCGCACAGACTCAACCACAATATCCGGATCCGCTAGTGCGAGATAATGACTATAACGCTCGCTGATTTTGTGACGAGCATCGGGCGCGAGCGCGAGCAAGCGCGTCTGATAGTCGGCCCATTTCTGATCGTCGGTGCTGTCATCGTCTATCTTCCGCGAGATGACCGTCAGCGGGACATCGACCGTTTCGGGCAAATCGACCCCGTTGAACATCTCGCGTGCTTCCCGAATGACGTTATCGCTATCGAGCAACATGAACTTGAGATACTTGGTCTTCGCCATCTCTGGCAGATAATCCGCACGGTGCATCATACGCGGGAAGACCAGCCGCATCAACCCGACCCGCTTGAAGCGGGCGACCCCCTTGAGGCGCTCTAATTCGGCGGCGGTATCCTGCTCGATGATCGCATCAGGATGTGAGGAATCGACCAGTATCAAGCCTACGACTTGATCGGGATAGGTCGCCAGAAATTGGCGCATGTAAATCCCGCCGAAGCTGTGCCCGACCAAGATAAACGGCGGCGATACATCCGCACGTTGTAAGAGTGTGTGCAGGTCGGCGACGATTGCCTCAGGTGTGCGCGGGTCATCGCCCGCGTCGCTCCAGCCATAGCCCGCCCGATCATAGGCGACCACGCGCGCAAATTGAGCAATGCGCGGTTGCACCAACTGCCAATCGAGCGAATTTGTCCCCACGCCCGCTTCAAGGACGATGGTCGGCTGTGTGATCGGCGCATCCCCCATGATATGCACATGGAGATGATGCCCGTTGACCGCGATACGGTCGCCAGCCGGGTCACGGTAACGCTGGCGGTCGAGCATGGCACTCGCCCACTCGTACAGCGCCCCCATGATCGGTATCGCGACAATAACCAGAAGCAAAAGTTGCCACCAAGCCATCAGAGATCATCACCTAGCACGTTAATCACTGTATCAAGGTCTTTATCACCGCGACCGGACATATTGATGAGAATCACGCTGTCTTTTGGCATCGTCGGCGCACGCTTGATGACTTCGGCAACGGCGTGGGCACTCTCTAAGGCGGGGATGATGCCTTCGAGTTCGCTCAACAGGCGGAAGGCATCCATCGTCTCGTCATCGGTCGCGGCGGTATAAAACGCCCGTTCCAGCGAGCGCAGGTAGGCATGTTCGGGTCCCACAGACGGATAATCCAGACCGGCACTGATGCTGTGGGTCTCCATCACCTGTCCGTCCTGATTTTGCATGACGAAGGATTTTGTCCCGTGCAGGATGCCCAGACGTGAGATATTGGGATCGCTGAAGCGTGAGGCGTGCTTATCGGTCTGTGTGCCGTGTCCGCCGGCTTCGACCCCGATCAGGTCAATGTTTTCATCATCGCGGAAAGCGTGGAAGATACCAATGGCGTTACTGCCGCCCCCGACACAGGCGATGATCGTATCCGGCAGGCGACCCGCCATCACCTGAATTTGCTCACGTGCCTCAGTGCCGATCACGCTCTGGAAATCGCGCACCATCATCGGGTAAGGGTGCGGCCCGAGTGCTGATCCTAGCAGATAAAACGTGTCGTTGACGTTCGTCACCCAATCGCGCATCGCTTCGTTGATGGCATCTTTCAGCGTGCGACTGCCCGAGTTCACCGGCGCGACGGTCGTCCCCATCAACCGCATCCGAAAGACGTTCGGTTGTTGACGCGCCATATCGACCTCACCCATGTAGACGATGCACTCTAAACCGAGCATAGCGCTAGCGGTCGCGGTCGCCACCCCGTGCTGGCCAGCACCCGTCTCGGCAATGATACGATGCTTACCCATGCGATTGGCTAAGAGCGCCTGCCCTAGCGCGTTGTTGATCTTGTGTGCGCCGGTGTGCGCTAAGTCCTCGCGTTTCAGATAAATTTGTGCGCCGCCGAGATATTCGCTCAGGCGTTTGGCATAGCTGACGGGCGTCGGACGACCGGTGTACGTCTTTTGCAGGTGCGCGAGCTCAGCATGGAAGGCTGGATCAGCAAGTGCATCACGATAAGCGGCTTCCAGTTCATCAAGCGCGGGGATGATCGTCTCCGGGACGAAGCGCCCGCCGAAATCGCCATAGTAGCCCCGTTCGTTGGGGACGTTGGTCACGTTAGTTTTGATGTATGCGTTATCAGTCATTACAGTAAATCCTCTTGAACTCATGTGCTTGCAATAATCTATCGTGTTCGGTAGTGCTGGATAGCGCATCGCGTCTTCATACCAAGAGCGGACGCGCACCATCCAGACAACGATGTGCCAACAACAGCACCTTATAAAAGTAGTGATCGAGCGTCGGGATAAAATCCTCGCGGCTCACCGTCACAGTTGTTGTGCCCAGCCCAACAGCGGGCACGTTTATCGCATCGACATCTCGCCCCCATAGGCGCAGACCGTCATCAATCGGCACAGCGACCAAACCCGCGACCTCGTCGCGCTGGTAAGCATAATCGCTGAGTGCCTGCTGGTGAACACAGAAAAACACATCCGCGACTTCACGATCGATGAGATCGCCATAACGCGCCATGCTGACGCGCCGCCCGGCGGGAATCAGTGCATCGAACGTAATCGCTACCCCCAGTTCCTCGTGTAGCTCGCGCACGCCATCGCGCACAGTCTCACCGGCGGCATAGTGCCCGGCGGCACTGACATCGAGATAATCGGGGAAGGTCGCCTTGGTCGTGGCGCGCTTTTGTAGGATTACGCCAGCCCCATGCGTCGCATCGCGGTAGATCACCCACGCATGAAAGACCCGATGCCAGTCGCCATCGCGATGCACGGCGGGACGTGGCTTTGTACCTAGATGCTGTAGCGCATCGTCATAGATGTCGAGTTGCTCAGGCATTTTTCGCCGCCGTGATGAACGCGGTCACTTTGTCGATGTCTTTGATACCAGCAGTATCCGTCTCGACTCCGCTGGCGACATCGACCCCCCACGGACGAATCGCACGCACACGCGCTGTGACGTTATCCGGCGTTAAGCCACCGGCAAGCATCAAGCGCGGGACGTATGCTTTGACTGCGGTTGCAACATCGACGCTGGCTTGCTCACCCGTCCCGCCGTAGAGATTAGGGTGATAGGCATCCAGCAACAACGACGGTGCGCGTTCATTATCGGGCATATGCGCGCTGAAGTACCTGGCATCGTCCAGCGCCATCGCTTGATTCATCGGGCGGATCGCTTTGTAAGCCGTACCGCGCAGGGCGACTAGCATCTGTTCGGTTTCGTCACCGCTCAACTGTGCAAAATCCAAGCCGACTTGATTACACAAACCAGATATATCATCGACAGTCGCGTTGACGAAGACCCCGACCAGCACTGGGCAATCATCGCCATAGCTTGCTCGTAATTGCCCACACAGGTCAGTCGCTTGTGTCGGGTCGATATAACGTGGACTTTGCTTGTAGAAGTTGAACCCCAGCAGATCAGCACCGGCATCGACGATCGCTTTTGCATTATCGATTGTTGTTATCCCACAGATTTTGACCTTCATCGCTTGTCGTTATCCTCGTTTCTGATTAGCAAACTCACGAACGGTTAATGCCATATTACCCGATGTCACCAGACCTTCGCCAATCAAAACAGCATGTGCGCCCAATGTGCCCATTCTGGCGACATCTGTCACGGATTTTAAGCCACTTTCAGCGACAAGTGTCACATGATCGGGCACACGTGCGGCGATACGTGCAGTCGTTTTTAGATCGACAGCGAAGGTCTTCAGATCACGATTGTTGATGCCCAACACTGTCGCGTCAATCTTTAGGGCGCGGTCGAGTTCGGCTTGATTATGAATCTCGACCAGTGCTGTCATGCCTAAGGATTGCACCAGCGCGTGCAGGTCTGCCAGTTGGGTATCTGCCAGCGCGGCGACAATCAACAACACGGCTGATGCGCCAGCACGCTTCGCCGCATAGATTTGATAAGGATCAATGATGAAATCCTTGCGTAGCGTCGGGATCGTGACTGCTTGATTGATCTGCGCCAGATAATCGAGATGCCCTTGAAAGAATTTTTCATCAGTCAGCACCGAGATCGCCGACGCGCCGTTATCGACATAGGTGCAGGCAATCGCCACTGGATCAAACTCATGCAGAAACACCCCTTTGCTGGGCGATGCACGTTTGACTTCTGCAATCAAGGCGACGTGATCGTGGCGCAAGGCTTTTGCAAAATCGGGCGCGGGCGATGCCGCCTCAGCTTCGGCGCGTATCGTCGCTAGCGCGATCGTTTCCGCCTGCAATTCCTCGACTTTGTGCGCGAGAATACGATCGAGAATGGTGTCAGTCTTCACATAGCGGCTCATGATGCGAAGCTCTGACTCATCTCGATCAAAGCCTCCAACTTTTGCAGGGCATGCCCGCT
Organism: Anaerolineae bacterium; assembly: GCA_034437755.1. Classification (GTDB taxonomy): domain Bacteria; phylum Chloroflexota; class Anaerolineae; order Aggregatilineales; family Phototrophicaceae; genus JAUZRW01. The sequence continues at coordinate 17,783 of DAOTTV010000061.1, forward strand.
GTCGATGCTCTCGCGGGCAATGGCGATGCCGGACTCAATGTCGTCGGCTTTATTCGCCGCCCACAGTGCCGCACCTGCGTTCAGCAAGACAATATCGCACTTAGCGTCAGTGATGCTCCTGTCGAGGATCCCGCGCAGAATTGCGGCGTTCTCGTCCGGTTCACCGCCTTTGAGATCAGTGATCGCCGCCCCCGCGAAGCCTAAGGCGGTCGGATCGAGTTCGTAAGTGTCGATCGTGCCATCTTCTTGCAAGTGGCTGATGCGACTCGGCCCCGTCACCGTCAGTTCATCCATACCGCCGTAGCCGTTAACGACGACTGCCGATTTTGTGCCGAGATTCTTGAGTACCGTCGCCAGTAAATCGGTCAAATCGGCGGCAAACACGCCCATCAACTGCCGATTCGCACCAGCAGGATTGGTCAGCGGCCCCAGAATGTTAAAAATCGTGCGGATTTTCATCTGGCGGCGCGGGCCGATAGCGTACTTCATGGCGGGGTGTAGCTTGACAGCGAATAAAAAGCCGATGCCGATTTCATCAACGCACTTGCCAACCTGTTCCGGCGTGAGGTCGAGATTGACTCCCAGTGCGCCCAGCACATCAGCACTGCCAGCGCGGCTGGTTGCGGCGCGATTGCCGTGCTTGGCGACGGGCATCCCGGCCCCAGCGGCGACGAAGGCTGTTGTCGTGCTGATGTTGAACGTGCCAGAGCCATCGCCGCCTGTGCCACAGGTATCGAGCAAGTCGCCCTGCGTCGTCACGGGGACGGTTTTCGCCTTCTCGCGCATGGCACGCGCACTGCCGGTGATTTCTTCCGGCGTTTCGCCCTTCATGCGGAGCGCCATCAGGTACGCACCAATCTGAGCTTCGGTGGTGTCACCGCTCATGATCTGTTGCATTACAGCTTCGGCTTCTTCGATTTGTAAGTGTCCAAAGCGGCTCAAAATGTTGATCGCGCGCTGGATCGTCATCGCTTCAGTGGTGGTTGTGGTCATAAGTTCATCCTCTATTTCGCTTGGTCGTATCCATCATGGAGCGTTATTCTCTGTTCCGTCATCCGCAAACATCTGGCGTAATTCGGTAACTGTATAGGGTGGCGTGCGCGTGTGGGCAACGCGATGGCAATTCGCACACAGCATGACGACATCCTCGACGGTGTTTTCAGTTTCTGTATTGAGCGCGGCAATCGGTTCGGTATGATGCGCCTCGATATAATCGACCCCGTACACAGCTTGGAAATCAAACCCGCACACTTCGCAGAACAAACGCCCGTCGTGCTGATTGCGAAATCTGGACTTTGCCGAGGCAACTAGCCGGCGGTTGCGCCGGCGTTGCTTGACTGTCCGCACGACCACTTTGCCTTCAGCATAGGCGTCGTCATCTTCAGTCAACTCCAGAAAGTCCTGTAACGATTGTGGCGTGTACGCGTCGTTATACCACACGTCATCTAGCAGTTGAGCAGAGTGTGCCGTCAGCTGACGTAAGTTGGTCAACTGATTGGCTTCGATGCGCCCGTCCTGTACGTCCAACATCTCAGAGACGCGGCTGACAAAGCGGATATGCTCGGCAAGATGCGTGATATTCAAGTTACGCATTGGTTCGACGTTATACTTGTTGCTGATCGCATACCAATCTGCCTCATGCCATGTATCCTGCTGGGGATCGACCAAATCTTGTGCGATGGCGGTATCATCCACCACAAATTCGACCTTCAAGCGCCCCAACAGAAAGAGCTTGTAATTCTGCACCGTGATAATCCACAGCACGTCGCCCGGCTTCACCCGTCGTAGCGCGTTGCTCGCCGCATAGCTGGTATTCATATGCTGTGCGATATCGGGCAACTGCGCGGGCGGCACTTTCCAGTACAGGAAATAGTGCGCCACGCCGAAGATGCTCTGATCATCGGGATCATCGGGCGCGTCATCCGAGCGAAAGTGCCACGTCATGCCATCCTCGGTCAATGTTACTTACGCATCCCAATTTTTCCGCGCACTTTGGATAAGGTACGGCGCGCTACACGACGGGCTTTCTCTGAACCGGCGAACAGAATATCGTCGATCTGTTTCTTATCCGCCATCAGCGCGTTATAGCGTTCGCGTGGGCGTTGCAGATGCTTGTCCAGCAGTTCAAACAATTCTTGCTTCAGGTCACCATAGCCATAGCCACCCGCGGTATACTTACGCCGATTCTCAGCGATCATCGCGGGCGTGGCGAAGTGCTTGTAAATGTTGAAGATATTGCTCGTGTCGGGGTCTTTCGGCTCTTCAGGCGTTTTGCTATCGGTGACGATACGCATCACCTGTTTACGCAGTTGCTTCGACGACGAGAACAGTTGAATCGTGTTGCCATAGCTCTTGCTCATCTTGCGCCCGTCTAGCCCCGGCACGGTCGCCACATCATCCATGATGAGTGCTTCCGGCGGCACCAGCACGTCGCCATAGTGATAATTGAAAGCGTTGGCAATATCGCGGGCAATCTCCAGATGCTGTTGCTGATCGCGCCCAACGGGCACAACTTGCGTGTTGAACATGATAATATCCGCCGCCATCAGCACCGGATAATTGAACAACCCGACGTTGATGCCGTCATCCTCAGGGCTACCGGCAGAGATATTATCATCAACCGCCGCTTTATAGGCGTGGGCGCGGTTCAGCCAGCCCTTGCCTGTAAAGCACGAAAGTATCCAGGTGAGTTCGAAAATTTCGGGCACGTCGCTCTGGCGATAGAAGGTCACTTTTTCGGGGTCTAAGCCTAAGGCGAGCCACGTCGCGGCGACTTCGTAGGTGTAGCGTTTCATGTCGCCTTTATCGCGGACGGTTGTCAGCGCGTGATAATCGGCGATGAAATAATACGGATAATAGTCCTCAACCAGTGCCAGCGCGGGTTTGATCGCCCCCAGATAATTGCCGAGATGCGGTGTTCCCGTCGGCTTGATGCCCGTCAGCGAGGTTTTCTTCTTAGTTTTGGTTTGTTGCGGTGTACCAGTCGGTGCAGTCATACGTGTTCCTTGTGTGTTGTGAGCTGTGTTCTAGTTAGCCATGTCTGGCTCATGCGCGGACGGCTAGAAATTGTTTGTCGATGAAGTTCTGCAACATACGCATCCCAAAGTCCGTCAGGATACTTTCGGGATGAAATTGCACACCGATCACCGGATGCTCGCGATGACGCATCGCCATATTCTCGCCATTCTCGGTGAAGCCCGTGACAATCAGGCTATCGGGTAGGGTATCTTCTTCGACAATCAAGCTGTGATAGCGCGTCGCCGTGAAGGGACTCGGAATTCCGGTGAAGAGGGGATCGCGCTTGTGGTAGACGGGACTCGTCTTACCGTGCATCAGGCGCGGGGCGTGCGTCACTTTGCCACCATAGACTTCGCCAATGCACTGATGCCCCAGACAAACGCCGAGTAAGGGCGTGGTCGTGCCAAATTCCCGAATGACATCCATTGAGATACCAGCATCTTTCGGGAAGCCCGGCCCGGGCGAGATCACAATATGCGAGGGATCTAACTCGCGAATTGCATCGAGCGTGATTTGATCGTTGCGGACGACGCGTAACTCAGCGCCTAGTTCGCCAATTTCTTGCACGAGGTTATAGGTGAAGCTATCGTAGTTATCAATCACAAGTATCATATTTTCTGCGCCCCTTTGGTCTTCGGGAAGGGTTGTGAGTCCATGCCCTCTAAGTGCGAAACATCATCGAATTGTGAGACGTGCCAGCGATCTTGTTCGTCAGCGACGAGCGTCGTCACCGACATATTGCGGAATTCGATCTCGAAGGGGTCGGTCTCCGGCACCAGTTCATCGAGCAAGATGCCAAGAGCGGTCGAGTGTGAGATAAGCGCGACCGTCTCGCCACCGCGTGCGACAATATCCCGAAAGCAAGCCATTACGCGCTTCGCCACTTGCTGACGCGATTCACCAGCAGGAAGCTGGAAGGTATGCGGATTATCTTGCAGGCGTTCATACGCGGCGGGATACCATTCGATCACATTATGGATCGTCAGCCCTTGCCACTCGCCCATCGCTCGCTCACGCAGACGTTGATCGTACACGGGCGATAAATCAGCGTGTTCGGCTAAGATTGCGGCGGTCTGACGGGCGCGATACAGGTCACTGCTATACAGCGCATCGAGCCCAATCGGCACGATGAACTGGGCGAGACGTTGCGCCTGCGCGATGCCATGTGGGGTCAGCGGTACAGCGACATGCCCCTGCCAGCGCCCTTCACGATTCCAGTATGTTTCGCCCGGACGGATCACCATCACTCGTTTTACAGCCATCAGTCACTTGCTCTCCCTCGTTAAGCAATGCGTAGTCATTTATTCCATCAGTCCATTCTCAGCATAGCGGATCGCCTCAGCGACGGCTTTAGCCTTGTTATGGCATTCGATATATTCTTTGTGCGGGTCACTATCCGCAACCAGCCCCGCGCCCGCCTGTACGTGTACTGTCTGTCCTTGCATCAGCAGGGCGCGGATGGTAATACACATATCCATTGAGCCATCATAACTGAAGTAGCCAACTGCCCCGCCATAGACACCGCGGCGCGTGCCTTCTAGCTCTTCGATGATTTCCATGGCTCGTACTTTAGGCGCACCGCTCAGCGTACCTGCCGGAAATGTCGCACGGATCAGGTCGAAGGCGTTCATGTTAGCGCGTACTTGTCCTTCAACATTGCTGACAATGTGCATCACATGCGAATAACGTTCGATGAACATCATATCCGTAACGGTGACCGTTCCGTATTCGCACACACGCCCCAGATCGTTACGTCCGAGATCGACCAGCATCACGTGTTCAGCACGCTCTTTAGGGTCGGCTAGCAGTTCATCCGCCAAGGCTTGATCTTCGGCATCCGTCGCGCCACGATGCCGCGTGCCAGCGATCGGGCGCACCGTCGCAGTCCCATCCTCGAGTCGTACCATCATCTCCGGCGATGCACCAACAAGCGTCAGATCGTCGTTGAACTCTAGCAGGAACATATAGGGCGACGGGTTCAGCGCACGCAAGGCGCGATAGAGCATGATCGGACTCGCCTGTGTCTGACGGGTGAAGCGTTGCGACAACACGATCTGAAACGCGTCACCGTCGTAAATGTAATCTTTCGCTTTGCGGACGCTCTCTTCAAAGACAGCTTGATCGACGTTAGACACCAAGCCATCATCGAGCGCGTCATAGCTAGCAGGCAAAGATGGCAGGGGATTACCGAGCGCGACGACGATCTTATCGATGCGGCGGATAGCTTCGTTGTAAGCCGCGTCGGGGTCGTCGTTGGTGTTATGCGCGTTTGCCAGTGCGATCAACTGGTGTTTCGCATGATCGAAGATGATGACCGTATCCGGTAGCATGAAGGCGGCATCCGGCACATCGAGATCGCGGGTTGCCGTATCTGGCAAACGCTCGAAGTAGCGCACGATGTCGTAACTCAAGAAGCCGACAGCACCCCCGACAAAACGCGGTAAGCCCGGAATATCGACGGGTGTGTAGGCTTCAAACTCGGCTTGTAAGACGTGAAGCGGGTCTTCGTCTGTATCGAGTTGGCGGGTGATTGTCTCGCCATCGTAAGTGCGCGTGAGTACATGATCTTTGACGCTGAGCATGCCACGCGGGTTAACGCCGATGAACGAGTAGCGTCCGACGTTCTCGCCACCTTCGACACTTTCCAGCAAGAAAGCGGCATGCCCATCCTGTGTGAGCTTGAGATAGACCGATACCGGCGTTTCTAGATCCGCCAATAACTTACGATAGACCGGAACGAGATCGCCCTGTTGGAAGTAATTGTGTATGTCTGCGCGTGATGGATGCACATCCATGCGTATGCGTTGTTGCGAAGGGTTTGCCATGAGCCGTATCCCTCTGATATGAGTCAGGTATGCGAACGTGAATCCCTGTTAGTAATCAAGGACGAGAGGGACTCCCGCGTTGCCACCTTGCTTCCTGACCATATGGTTAGGCTCTCAGCGAATACAGGCAAGGACAGCTTGCCGATACTCTGCGCTTTGATAACGGTGCGCTTGCCGACACGAACTACTCATTGGACTTTTCGCCCGTGCAACTCCCCAGCCCATTCCCGATCTGCTATCCGTGCAACTCTCCCAGCCTATGGAGTCGCTCTCTAGCCGTGTTGACAGATGGTACTCTTCTGGTTCAACGTTTTTAAGAGGCTATATCATTATGATAAAAACATAACGTGATTTTAGGACGATGTCAAGCACTTTTTGTAAAATACTCGCTATACTGGTAGAGCATATGGCACACCTAAACCGAAAGAGAGACGTGCATTGTCATTAACCAATCGTGATATTGCCCAAATATTTGAAAACATCGCCGACATCTTAGAAATTCAAGGCGAATCGCGCTTTCGCTTCTTGTCCTATCGCCGCGCCGCCGAGACAATCAGCGAACTCCAGCGCGATTTGCGCGCCCATGCCGCGGACGGCACCTTGCAAGACCTGCCCGGCATCGGCAAAGCGATCGCGGATAAGATCGAAGAATTGCTGGAGACCGGTCAACTAGGTTACTACGAAAAGCGCAAAGCCGAAGTCCCGCTAGGCGTGCTAGACATCAAGCGTATCAACGGTGTCGGGCCTAAAAAAGCCAAACTATTCTGGGAAGAACTGAACATCACCAGCGTCGAAGCCCTGCAAGAAGCCGCCGAAGCCGGTCAATTACGCCAGCTGAGCGGGATGGGCAAGAAGAGCGAACAGAAAATCATCGACGGCATCCAAGCCCTCAAACGACGAAGCGGACGCATGCCGATCGGGCGTGCCAAGCCCGAAGCTGAGCGTATTCTCAGCGCCTTACTCGCCCTGCCCGACGCGAAAGAAGGCGTGATCGCTGGCAGTTTGCGCCGGGGACGCGACACCATCGGCGATGTCGATATTTTGATCGCCAGCGACCATGCCGAGCCGATCATGACCGCCTTTGTAGCGATGGACGGCATCGCGCGCGTATTGGGTCAGGGCGCGACTAAAAGCTCAGTCGAGCTGAACAGCGGCTTGCAGGTCGATGTGCGTGTCCTGCCAGCGTACAAGTGGGGCACCGCCTTGCAGTACTTCACCGGCAGTCAGGCGCATAACGTCAAGATTCGCGAGATTGCGCGACAACAGGGCTACTCGCTGAACGAAGATGCGCTACGTCCACTAGACGAGGATGGCAATATCAGCGAAGACGAGCGCGAGTATCGTTACTTTGAGCATGAGGCGGATCTCTACGAGGCGCTCGGCTTGCGCTGGATTCCGCCTGAACTGCGCGAGGATGCGGGCGAAATTGAACAGGCGCGGCAAGCCGCCCTACCGCGCTTGATCGAAATCGAGCAGATACGCGGTGACCTGCACATGCACACGACCTATAGCGATGGCAAGCTCTCGATTCGGGAGATGGCGCACGCCGCCCGCCAGCGAGGGCGACAATATGTCGTCATCACCGATCACTCGCAGGCATCGGCGCAGGCCGGCGGGTTATCACCGGCGGATGTCCGTGCCCAACAAGCCGAAGTGCGCCGGATTAACGCCGAGATGGGCGAAGATTTCCACGTATTGCACGGCACCGAGATGGACATCAAGCCCGATGGCACGCTCGACTTCGACGACGCGCTCCTCCGTGAGCTGGATTTCGTGGTAGCATCTCTGCATTTCAGCCTTCAGCAAGATCAAGACCAGATCATGACACGCTTGCTGACTGCGATCCGCAACCCACACGTTGATTGTATCGCCCACTTGACCGGACGCTTGATCGGCAAACGTGATCCAGCTAAGGTCGATATTGATGTGATCATCCGCGAAGCCGTCGCCCATAATACCTTGCTGGAAATCAACGCTAATCCGGCACGATTGGACATCAACGCCGAATATGCGCGCATGGCAACCCGCCAAGGCGTGACGCTCGCCATCAACACCGATGCTCATAGCGATCACGATATGGACACCTTGCCGTATGGCATCCTCACGGCGCGGCGCGGTTGGGTCGAGCCGGAGCAGGTAATCAACACCTGGGATTACGCACAGTTCACGGCGTGGCTCAGTCAACATGGGTGATTGACCGACGCTGAGTGTGATTTATCGGCGTTTCGCGTTAGGATAAAGAGTGAATGAGCATGGGCGTAGGCTACGCCCAGCTACACACTGATTTGATTTCATAACGGCGAGAGGATGCCGCGATGACTGACAAGACACAATTGCCATACGATGACGACGCGACCGATAAGCCCGATCAGCGTAAGACGCGCACACCCTTCAACGAAGATACCGAAGCGACGCGCAAACGACAGACGCGAAGCCTCGACAAAGCGCCGGGAACAGGGCACGTACACGCGCGCACGCCCGACGAGGCAACAGCGACAAGTGGCCAGCAAGCACCGATCGGCTATAGCAAACGTCCACCGCGCCGTGGACGCGCCCGCCAACGACGCGATCAACGCGGGGCGCTCTATCTGCCGTGGTGGTCGATTGCCGTGATGCTGGTCGCCGTGTTCGTCGTCTCAGGGGGGTTGGTAGGGATCGTGTATTTGCTGGGTAATACGGGCACAATCGGCGCTGAACCGACACCGATCATTCGCATTGTCACCGCCGCGCCGACGCGCTTCGTCCCGCCTGAACAAGCCGTACAACAACCGACATCGGTCGCACCAGCGACGGTTGTGATTGCCGGTGGCGAAGTGCCGGATCAACTCGCACTAGCAGGCCCCACGCTCGAACCGATCGTCTTTACGCCGACACCGGCGGCGGTGAGAGTCGGCGGTCAGATTTTGGTCGAAGGCGTGGACGAGCAAATGCTGAACGTGCGCGATCGACCGACGATTCGCGATAGCTCCGTGCTGTTCCGAGCGGATGAAGGCGCGCGTTTCGACGTGGTTGCCGGCCCCGAACAGGCTGATGGCTTCACATGGTGGCGCATCCAAGACCCGACTAACAGCGGACGAAGCGGTTGGGCCGTGTCGAACTATCTGCAAGCACAGGGCGAGTAGCGTCATCAGTAGACGCGCACCAACAAGCCCTTGAGATACTCGCCCTCTGGGAACGTGAGGGCAACCGGATGATCCGGCCCCGCGCCCAAATGCTGGACGATCTGCCCTTGTCGCCCGCTATCTGCCAGCGCACCGAACACGATCTTCTGGAACAGATCACGATCGACCGCGCCCGAACATGAGAATGTGAGCAAATACCCGCCTGCTCTCACCAGCTTGAAGGCGTTCAGGTTGATGTCTTTGTAACCGCGTGAGGCACGCTTGATCTGACGTTTACTGTGTGCGAACTTGGGTGGGTCAAGCACGATGACATCGTGCTGTTCGCCGCGCTTGACTGCATCGCGCAAGTACTCGAACACATCCGCCTGTACGAAGCTCACATCGCGCATATCCCACCCATTTGACTCATACGTGTGTTGCGCAAGTTTCAGCGCATCTTCCGAGCTATCGACGTTCGTCACGGGGACGGCTGACATCAAGCCGAAGCCACCCGAAAAGCAGAACGTGTTCAAGACGCTCGCCGTCTCAAGGTCGAGATCGGGGCGCGTGGTCAACTGTGCCATCAGCATTTGATTATCGACCTGATCGAGATAATAGCCGGTCTTATGCCCGTTACGGATGTCTACAAAGCGAAACAGATTGTGATTGCGAAAGTTGACAATCTCCGGCGGTTCATCGCCCCACAGTACGCCCCGTTCTTCAGATAAGCCTTCGCGCCCGCGCACGTCAACGTCACTGCGTTCATACACGCCTTTGATCGGCATCCCCGCTTGCTCGAACAACTCGACCAATAATTGCGCGAGCCACTGCTTATGCTGGTCGATGTACAGCGTCAATGCCTGTAGCACCAGATAATCGGCATAGCGATCGACAATCAAGCCCGGCAGGTAATCGTTCTCGGCGTTCACGATGCGGTTACCCATGTGATACTGCACGGACGGATAGCGCATGGTGATCGCACGCTGTAGCCGCTCGCGCCACCATTGTTCGTCGATCGTTTCGTCGCGCCATGTCATAATACGTACCTGAATTTGCGATTGGCTGTTCCAGTAGCCACGCCCGAGGAATTGCCCGTTGTGGTCGATCACCGTTACGATGGCGCCATCGTCGGCATTCTCGGCTTTGGCAATTGCCCCGCTGAACACCCACGGATGCCGGTTGACGATCGGTTTACTACGTCCCTTGCGGATGGTGATGATGCCCTGTGTCATGGTGCTTACTCCATAAATGCAAACCGGCGCAACATAGCGCGCCGATCGTTCGATCAAATCAGGAATGAATGATAAATTATAGCATGCTCAGAGCATCGCCCGTAGGTCATCTTCGCTGATGATTGGCACGCCGAGTTTGTCGGCTTTATCAGCCTTGCTACCGGGACTCACGCCGACCACGACATAATCGGTCTTCTTGCTGACGCTACTGGTGACCTTACCGCCGTGTGCTTCGATCAGGTCTTTGACTTCATCACGGGTGACACTCATCGACCCTGTTAACACGAACTTGAGACCGTCAAGGGCTGTACTCGCCGGTGTCTGCTCCTCTGCCTGCATGTTGACTCCCGCCCTACGCATCTTCGCGATTATCACCTGATGATGCTCGTCTGCGAACCAATCGACAATATTACGGACGATGATCGCGCCAATACCCTCGATGCTCATCAGCGGTTTGACAGCCGTCATGAGCGTATCGAGTTTTTCAGCCATATCAGCAGGCGTTGGGGCATCGGCGTGTGCAATCTCTAAAATCGGCTTGAGCAAACGCGCGAGTTTCTTCTCGACATCGGCGGAGTCGATGTAACGCGGCGCGAGTTCAACCAGCGGATTGAGCAGGCGCAGGCGTGCTTTCTTGACATCTGGCAATTGCCCCTCTAGCTGGCTTTCAGTCCGGGCGAAAGGCTGGATGAGCGCGACAAAATCAGCCTCAGCCTGTTTGACCTGTGATGAAAGCGCGAGCAGGGCATCCATTGTGTGGAAGCGTTCTGTCAGGAAACCGGCAACAGTCATCCCCACGCCCTCGATGCCCAGAGACGCGATGAGTTGCGTCAACGGTCGCCCCTTAGCATTGTCGATCGCCGTCAGCAGATTCTCGACTTTCTTCTCGCCAAAGCCTTCTAGCGCCTCAATGGGGTCAGCTTGCAGGTAAAAAATATCGGCTTCATCCTGTACCAGATTCGCATCAATCAGGGCTTGGATTGTCTGCGGCCCCATCCCGTCGATGTCCATTGCCCCGCGCGAGACGAAGAACTCCAGACTACGGAACACGCGCTCTGGGCAGGTTGGATTGGGACAAAAGAGATCGACCGCCCCCCGCGGACGTACCAATTCTGTCGCGCAGAATGGGCAGGTAGTCGGCGGTGTGATCACTTCTTCATCGCCTGTGCGCGCCCCCAACACCGGCCCGATTACATACGGGATCACATCACCTGAGCGTTTAATCACCACGCGGTCGTAGCGGCGCACGTCCAGTTGCTCGATGAGATCATAATTGTGCAAGCTAGCATTGCTGACTGTCACGCCACCGATGTAGACCGGATCAAGCTGGGCTGTAGGCGTTACTTTGCCGGTGCGCCCGATGTTGATCGTCACACCCTGCAAGGTGGTCGTGGCTTCCTCAGCCGGGAACTTGTAGGCGGTTGTCCCGCGCGGGTCTTTGCCGACCACGCCCAATTCGCGTTGGAGCGCGAGATCGTTGATTTTGATCACCAGTCCGTCAATCTCGAATGCTAGCGCATCGCGCTGGGCTTCCCACGCATCCAGACGCGCAATCACCCCCGCTAGATCGTCATAGTGTGTCGCCTGCGGTACGGTATGAAAGCCCATCATCTGTAAGTAATGCAACACATCCTGCTCAGTCGCCAGCGATACCCCTTCACTGGCGACAATGCTGTAGATAAACGCCGTCAATGGACGCTCGGCAGTAATGCGCGAGTCTTTTTGCTTCAGGCTACCGGATGCCGCATTGCGTGCATTGACGAAGCGCGTCAGGCCCCGCGCTTCTTGTTCGCGGTTGAGCGCGTCGAAATCTTGCTTCAAGAACAGCACTTCACCCCGCACGACGAGCCGTTGTGGCGGCGCTTGGTCGCTCTCAGGATTCGCAGGGATACGCAGAGGCACCGTGTTGACTGTACGGATATTGGCGGTCACGTCGTCGCCCATCTCGCCGTTACCACGAGTCGCGGCGCGTGTCAGCACGCCGACCTCATAGGTGATGACGATCGATAGACCATCGAGTTTGGGCTGGAGTACGTAATCAAGCGTGACGTTATCCGGTAGGAGCTTGCGATTGCGCGTTTCCCATGCCCGCAATTCCTCAGGAGTGAAGGCATTCGCCAGACTGAGAATCGACGCGGGATGCTCGACTTTTGGGAAGTCACTATCGAGATCACTGCCGACCCGTTGCGTGGGTGAGTCAGGCGTGCGTAAATCAGGATGATCGGCTTCGATCTGCACGAGTTCATGATAGAGCTGGTCATATTCTGCATCCGTGATGATCGGATCATTCAGGACATGATAGCGATAGATATGCTCGTTCAATTCATCGCGCAAGTCTTTCGCGCGGTCAGCGGCGTTGCTCATCGATAATTTTTATCACTCCTGATTGGCTTAGCTCACTTCGGAATTTTCAGTTTTGACCTGATGTGCCACCAGACGACGAATTTTGTTGCTGGTCTCATACCAACTGGTCTGGCTCAAGCCCATTTTCTCGCGGATACGGTCTTCTTCGGTGCCCTGTCGCGTCTCGCGCACGCCCATTGTCCAGCGCATGACCTCAAACGAGAGCTTGAAGGGAATATCAGCGGCTTTGCCCAGATCGGTGAGGATATACTCCAGATTACGGGTCGTACAGGTGAAAATCGTGTCTTTTGGCGCGTACTGATCGAGATAGGCATCCAGCAGGGACAGAATATCCGGTGTAAGCGTGATGCGTCGTTCTTTGTAGATATTCTTGCGCTTATGACGAATCATCAGCACGGGATGCTCAGGATTGGTGCGGTCAATGTCTTTCAGCGTCAGGCGACCGGCCTCACTTTTCTTGATGCCCGTCTGCAACAATAACTGAAAGAGAAAGGCTGGTCGCGAGTCGTGGTCATCGCCTTTTTTCCACATTGCGGCGGTAGCGATGATGTCTTGTACCTGTTGCTGGTCTAGTACCTTGCTCAAGGGGGCGGGGCCTGATCGCTGGAGCACGGCGGCAGAGGGATCATGCGGGATCGCGTTCACCAAGCGCAACCACTTGAAATATACTTTGAGGCTCGTCACACGGCGGGCATAGGTCTTGCGACTGCACGAGACCCCGCGATCATGCTCCATCCATTGCAGGTACGCGTTCAGCTTCGTCGTAGTGTATTCCCCCACGGGAATCTCATCACCAGTATAGTCTGCCAGCAACTTCATATCGCTGATGAAGGCTTTAATCGTATGCTGGGACTTGCCCTCTTTCGTCAAATACCGTTTGAAATGGTCATACGTCGCGCCGATTGGCGTGTGTTTGCTGATCTCATCTTGCGATGAAGGCTGTGACGGAAATAAGGGAAGTTGCTTGTTAGCCATCGATAACACCACTTTCCTGAACACCCACAAGTCATGCTGATTATAGCTCATTTGTTTAAGATGAGGCAAGTCACTGCTTTTGATAGACAAACCAGCTCCGCTTTGCTATAGTGGCACCCGATTACTTAGCGACCGACTGCGATGATATGATGCTTCTTGTGCTACATATTCCTAAAACCGGCGGGTCAACCATGAAGCCCGTCATCGACTGGAATTATAAAGACCAGACCAAACACATCAGCTTCCATGCCGATGTGACGCGCTTTGAGCAATTACCTGATGCACAGAAGCGGGCGTATGCGTGCATCACGGGGCAAATTTACTACGGCTTTCATCGCAATATCCCCGACCCTTGCCAGTACATCACGATGCTACGCCATCCGATTGATCGTCTCTTATCGCAATATTATTACATGGCTGTCCGGCAGAAGCGTCTCGGTGAAACTGTCAGCCAGATGAGCATCGAAGAGTATGTCGCATATGAGCCGTTTCAAGCCTATACCCAGTTGAATTTGATCGCTGGCGGCGAGACAATTGAGGATGCGCTGAAGCGTGATCTAGCGGATGATGCGATCGACATCGCCATGCAAAATATCGAACGCGACTTTGTCACGGTGGGCTTTATGGAGCAGTACGACGAGTCGCTCGTGCTGATGAAGCACGCCCTCGGTTGGCAACGCGCCTTCTATAGCCGATCGAATATCAATCGCCAGCGCAAGTACTTCGACGACTTGCCCACTGCGACTCAGCGTTTCCTCGAGCGGGTTTGTGCGCCAGAAATCGAATTTTATGAGCGAGCGCAGGCGCACTTCAACGCGCAAATCGAGCAAGCGCGGGCTGAAGGCTGGTTTGACCGAGAACTCACCCGCTTGCAACGGCGGAATCAGCATTTCCAGCGCTTGTACAAACTCGCCGAACCGATCCGGCACACGAAAGTCTGGTTTACAATGCGTAAGCTCATCCAACGCATGAGTCAGTAGCCGAGACGCGCCATAACCCCATCAATTTCAGCCGCGATCAGCGTCTTGTCCGCTGCTGTCAAGCGATCAAATTGAACGGTCGATTGCGCGGGGTTGAGCAAGTCATGGATCGTATCACGACTGAACCAGTGCTTACCGCCGGGATCACCAAAATATGTGATGCGTTCGCCCTGCGCGTTGACAACTTTCTTCACTTTCAAGCGCAGTTTATCCAGCGCCGGCGGATCGAGCTGGGCGAACTCAAACATTTGCCCGGCACAAGCAAAAGGTGTCCGTAAGACATCCTCAAACTTGATCTGCATCCAGTTTGGACGCGCCTGCACGCGATCATGCAAGAAGGTCATATAGTGTGCGTAAAGGCGAGCGTTCTTCTGCACGCGATGCCCGCGCCGCAACCAGCTTTCAGCCACGGCATAACCATCGCGTGTGACGACGATCACGTATGTCTCATCGTAGAGCGTTTCTAGCAGGTCGATGAGATACATATCCTGATTGGTGCCTTTGGTACACAAAATCGTCTGCTCTAATTCCGCGCGGGTGTATTGCTCAGTCTCGTTTTTATAGCGCGCATACACATCATCAATCGCCTGCATCCGATCCTGATAACAACGCGCATCAATCCACTGCCCGACCCACTGACGCAAGGGAGACACACGCACCACTGCCTGACCCAGCGCACGATTGAGCAGATTACGGAAGTGATGAGATGATGTCGGGTTGATGACCGCACCCATCTCGCCAATAGTTGAGCCCAGCTGTGGGTGCGATTGCAAGATATTCCAGACGATGTTTGTGCCACCTCGCGCGAGACCTAAGACGATCACTGCTTTTCGATGGTGTAAGTTCATCGTTTGGCTGTCCAATCAGGATGAGCGAATTGTGTCTCGATCAATTCCTCAACGAGTTGTGCCTCAGCCGCTGTCAGATCATCTGCGGCAAACGTTACATCGAAGGTCTCACGAAAACCGGTCACAATCGCATCAGCGACAGTCGTCCACGTTGGCACCGCCGTCAGCACAGATGCGAGCGTCGTCGCCCGTTCAGCCACTTGCGCGCGCGCGGTCTGTCGTTCGGTTCCATCGTTATACGCGAGTGCGTCACAAATGCGCGTAATATCACCGTGTAATGGTAGCGTGCCGTGTTGCAGGATGCCGATTTTACGTCGCACTTGCGCGCTCCCGATCAATTTTTTGCCGGCGGCAGTGATCTCGTAATGCGATGGGACTTCAAAACAAACCGGTCCTAGACCGCGATTGCCCTTCGCCTGCTGTTCAGATTGTGGGGTGAGTCCTAGTTGTTGCAGGGCGTGCATCAAGGCCTGGCTGATGCGGCGATAGCTAGCGACAACACCGCCCGCCGCGAGTTCGTGATCTCTGGGCAGGGCGACGCTGTAGGTCAGTTCGTCGCCGTGTAAGATTGCTTTACCGCCCGTCGGACGACGTACCAGCCCCCAGCCGTGCCTCTGTAGTGCCTGCTGGTCAACATCGCGCAGGCGTTGCCCGTATCCCAGCGACAAACACAGGGGTTGCCAAGCATATAAGCGCAAGGTCGGCGGTGCATCTCCGGCAGAGACCTGCTGTAAGATTGCCTCATCCACTGCCATGTTATACGCGCCATCGCTTGCCTGATGGTGAATTAAACGCCATTGACGCATGATAATTTACCTATCTACAATGTGATCTGTTATTCGGGGGAATGTCGATACGTGTCTGACTCCCACAACGGGTTATAATCCACAAAATGCCAATCTATTGTAATTGGAAATAAAGCCTCATGGTAGAGAAGCCTCAGCGCGAGCAAGACGACTCTCGTCCGGTGTATAGCGTCAAAAACTATGCCAAAAGACAAGCGACGATTCCCGTCGCGCCGCCTCACACACAAACAGTGAACAGCGTGCGCGAACGAGCGCGCCAACGACGGGTCAGCGGTCGCCATACGACATCCGGCGATTGGGCGTGGGTGATTATCGCGGCGGTATTGTTCACGATGGTGCTGGTGGTCAGCGTCGGTGCGTTCTTCTTCGTGCAGACGACCACGACTGAAATCGACATCTTCCCAACTGCTGACGTGGTCGCGTCATTGCCAACGGCGATGCGTCCGGCACAACGGCAGTACGACGCGGGCTTGCTCAGCGAACGCTTGATTCTCGATGACGGCACCCAGATCGAACTCACGCCATGGGATGGTACATCACGCTTTACGGTGGTGGTCGTCGGGCTTGATCGTCGTCCAGAGGAATACGGCATCGCCTATCGCACCGATACCATGATGCTGATCAGCATTGACCCGCAGACTAACCGCATTGGCATCCTCAGCTTACCGCGTGATATGTATGTCAACGTGCCGGGCTACAATGCTTTGCAGAGAATCAATACAGCCCTACCGCTGGGCGAGACGCAACGCCTCGGCTACGGCCCAGTGCTGATGATGCAAACAGTACAGCTTAACCTCGGTATTCCCGTCAATGATTATCTCGCGGTCGATTTTCAAGCATTTATCGATCTGGTAGACGCGCTCGGCGGCGTGGAGATCGAGACGAATAGTGTCATCAACGACCCGTACTACCCCGATATGAATTACGGCTATGACCCCTTTTATTTGCCTGCTGGCAGGCATTATCTCGATGGGTACGATGCCTTGCGCTTTGCCCGCACCCGTCATGGGGATAGTGATATTGCCCGCGCCCGCCGCCAACAGCAGATGATGTTCGCTGTGCGCGATCGCCTGTTTGATGTCAACATGCTACCGACGATGGTCGCCCGTGCGCCAGTCTTGTGGACATCGTGGCAGGATAACGTCTACACGGGTTTGACGCTGGAACAGATCATGCAACTGGGCTTATTCATACAGGCTATCCCGGCTGAGAATATCACAACCGGCGTGATTGATTATCAGTATTTGCAGGAATACACGACAACATCCGGCGTGCAAGTTCTCGTGCCTGATCGCGCGCGCCTCGGCAATCTGATGAGCGATGTCTTCGGCGTGACGTATAACCAGCAGTAGGTATCTATTCATCTTTCCATAAATCAGTAGGGACAACGCCTGCGTTGTCCGAAATTGAATGCGATGAAATCGTTTCATGGATACGTGAATAATTGCAACAATACCCACAACACACCCTCAGCGCATTAACGATAAAAGCGCACCTACAAGCGTAGATGCGCCAGATTTATGATGCCAACCTGCACTGCCGTGTGGTGGATATATTTTGAGACCTGTTTGCACAGGTGGGTACCCTGCTGGTGGTTCGGTCTACACCTCTAGCACCAAACGCAGGTTCCCTATTTGATGAGTGTTGGCCCAAAATTTGAGCTCACCATCACGAACATAGCAGGTTGATATAGTTATAACAAACGCCCTGCGTACTGTAAACCCTCGGTCAACCTGTATGCACGAGTTTGGATGAATATCACGGGTCGCAATATGATTTGTGTGACATATCGCATTGGCATCCAGCACAAGTTAGATATAATGCCCAAATTGATTACTCGCAACCCTATGGAGCAAACACATGGATAACACTTTGCTCGTGCCCTGATTGCCAAATTTTTGGGGACATTCACGCTCGTTTTTGTCGGTGCATTCGCGGTTGTCACAGTAGGTGCAGGGGATACCGATGTCGTCACACCGACGCTAGCACATGGTCTGATTCTCATCGGCTTGATCTTCACGTTCGTGCATATTTCAGGCGCGCATTTCAATCCGGCGGTGACGGGCGGTCTGTTGATCGGCGGTAATATCGACAGCACCAAAGCGATCGCCTATCTCGTGATTCAATTGGTCGGTGGCATCGTCGCCATTGGTATGACGCTCGCAGGGTCGATTTTAGCCGGTAGCCGCTACAGTGGCGCATCGCTCAACCCTGCTTGGCACGTTTGGCGGTGGTGTGCTAGCAGGCGTGGTACATGCCTTCGTCTTCACCGACCCCGAACAACAACCGGATGTTGATGTTGCTTAACGACATCGTCTCGTGTGATGAGGGACATCGCGTGGATGTCCCTCATAATCATCATGCGACAGTCCCCAGCAAGATCAGTCGTCGTCTTCGTCGGGTAGATCGAGTTGCAAGCCCAATTCTGCCAGTTGGTTACCTTCTGGCGCGGATGGTGCTTGTGCCATCGCATCAGCGCCGGTCTGCGTCTTGGGGAAGGCGATCACTTCGCGGATGTTAGGTTCACCGGCGAGTAGCGCCACGACGCGATCCAAGCCCCACGCAATCCCGCCGTGTGGCGGCACGCCGTACTCAAAGGCTTCGAGAATGTGTCCGAATTGCGCCTTCGCATGTTCCATATCTTGCCCGATGAGCGGGAAAATCTTCTCCTGAATAGCCCGATCGTAAATACGGATGCTCCCACCCGCCACTTCATGCCCGTTACAGACCAGATCGTACTGGCTCCCACGGGTTGCGCCGGGTTGGTCTTCCAGCAGATGTAAGTCTTCTTCAAGTGGCATAGTGAACATATGCTGAGATGGATCCCAGCGTTCTTCGTCCTCGTTCCACATGAACATCGGGAAGTCAATCACCCAGCAGAATGCCAGCGTGTTCGGGTCGAGCAAGTCCAGCTTTTCAGCGAGCAGGGGACGTAGTTTAGCGACCGAGTCATAAACAATCTGGCGGTCGTCGCTGATGAAGAAGAGCATATCGCCACCGTCTGCACCCATGCGCTCGAACAGTTCGACTTTTTGCTCGACAGTGAAGAATTTACCGATCGGGCCGCGCACCTGACCGTCTTCATCAGTTGGCAAAGACATCCACGCTAGCCCTTTAGCCCCCGCCGCTTTGACTTCTTTCTCCAGCTCGCCTGCTAGATTCTTGAGCGCGGTGTTACTCATATCGACGGCGAGTTGTGGCGCACGAATGCACTTGACCGGCTTGCCCGCCTCGACGTTGTTCACAAATACGCCGAAGCCACTTTCGCCGGCGATGTCTGCAATATCGACCGCGCGTAGATCATAGCGAATATCGGGGCGATCCACGCCGTATTGTTCCATCGCATCTTGATACAAAATACGTGGGAAAGGTGTTTGCAGGATAGTCTTATCCGGCGCGACTGTTTGCACCAGTTCTGTCATCAAGGTTTCGTTGAGTTGCATCACGTCTTCGCGCTCGACAAAACTCAATTCCATATCCAACTGCGTGAACTCCGGTTGGCGTTGTCCGCGCAAATCTTCGTCACGGAAGCAACGTGCCACCTGAAAATACTTTTCGACTCCGGCAACCATCAACATCTGCTTTAATTGCTGGGGGGATTGCGGCAAGGCGTAGAATTTGCCCTTTTGTAGGCGGCTAGGTACAAGAAAATCGCGCGCGCCTTCAGGCGTGGTCTTGAACAAAATCGGCGTTTCTACCTCGATGAATTCCTGACGATCGAGATAATCGCGGATGAATTTAATCACCCGATGGCGCAGAACGATGTTGCGTTGCATCTTCTGGCGGCGCAGATCGAGATAGCGATATTTCATCCGCAAGGATTCGTCCAGACCTTCGCGCTCAATACGCTCGTCATCGTTGATGTAGAACGGTGGTGTCTTGGCTTGTGTCAGCAGTTTGATGTGTGTCGCGTTGATCTCGACGAAGCCGGTCGGGATATTTTCATTGCGCGTGCCTTCAGGACGTGCGACAACTTCGCCCGTAATTTGCACCACATACTCGTTGCGGAGCGTTTCGGCGATGGTGTGCGCCTCGTCTGAAACATTCTGGTCAACGGCAATCTGGGTGATGCCCCAGCGATCGCGCAGATCAATGAAGATGATGCCGCCCTGATCGCGATGACGATTGACCCACCCAGCCAATGTCACCGTCTGCCCGATGTGTTCTTCGCGGAGTTCTCCGCAGGTGTGTGTTTTCAACATATGTCGTCACGTCTCCTCAATGTGTGTAATTGAAAGTGACCCGATAAAGTCGCATAAAAACAGCAAAAAGCATAACACGCAGGGCAAGCTAATCAAATAGGCATTGTGCTAGTGAACGCGCAGGCGGTTTGCACAAGCTCATGCCTGCCAGATGCTATCGACCGGCCAGATGTGAACCCGTTGTCCCGGGGGCGGCAGGTAAAAGAAATGCTTGAGGGCGCGGATACCCGTCTCTTCATAGCTCCGCATGACTTTGTGAAAGCCGGAATTGCCGAAGGCTTCGATTACCGAATGATCAATATAAAGCGTGAAATCCGGCAGGATGACTTTGATCGCCGTCGTGCCAATCTGCGCGTCGATCTGTGCTAGTTGGTCGTCGGTCACCCGGTCGAATTCCCAATATTGTCCGCGCCGATGCTCCGGAATCAGATCGACCAGCGGTTGATGCAAGAGCCAGCGTTCATCCGCAGATAAGGTCAGTTCAACCGGTAAACTCATGCACCCTGCCCAGCCAGCATTTTGCCAGTGTGATACTGGGCTAGTCTCTTTAATCCGTCCGAGCATCAAACGTCGCCCGCGATCATCAGCGAATGTCAGCGGTGCATAAAAATCGCCATCGACGAGCTTGCCGTGATGCTCCGGCGTGAAAGTGTGCTTCGCATAGGTGCCGATGATATATTCCGTATGCGACTCCGGCATCACCGAGACCAGCAGAACCCATTTATTGCCTAGTTGGAAGAAGTTCGGACACTCATAGGCATAATCGTTCTCAGATGTGCTGACGTACAGGGGGCCACTGGTATAAATCTGGCGATTGATAGAGCAAGACCGCCTCGCCGCCGCTCTTCTGCCCTGCACCAATGACCGTATACCACGTCGTATCCTCGTGCCAGACATAAGGATCACGGAAGCCACACCCAGCGAACTCAGCAGGGGGGGTGCTGATGATCGGATTCTGTTCGTATTTGTGCCACGTCGCGAGATCATCGTCTGTGCTGATGGCGATACAAACCGTCTGCGTCTGATGGCGATTGCCGCTTGCGCCAGTGTACAAAATCGTCGCGATGCTATCGTCATCGACCGCGCACCCTGACCAAATGCCTTTTTCATCGTAGCTATTGGGAGTCGGGGCGAGGGCGATTGGCATATCCTGCCAGTGGATAAAATCATCGCTGACGGCGTGCCCCCAGTGAATATCGCCCCAGACCGGCAAAGCGGGATTGTGCTGGTAAAACAAATGATAACGCCCGCGCCATTGAATCATGCCGTTGGGGTCGTTCATCCAATTTTTAGGCGGTAGAAAATGAAAGATCGGGCGATGTGAATCGTCGGTGAATTGTTTGCGCGTGATGTCCATCAGTGTCTATTTCCTGTACTACGATAACAGATGCTCTCACCTGTTGATTGTAGTCGATCCACGCCAAACGAAAACAGCTTGCGCGTGGCAAAATCACACGCTGATCGGGATCAGGCGCATCGCCGCCATGAGTCGCTCAATAATCATCGCCATAGCCAAAGCCTGTCCGCCGCCGCGTGACAGATCCGTTTGACCCGAGTCCAATCGGACGACGTTGCTCCAGAATTTTGTTATCCATCTTCATTTGCTTCAGCAGGCTATCGACTGATGCTTTCAACATCTCAAGCGTGACATCCGTCTGATGTTCGTGCGCGGCAAGCATCCGCGCATGTAACGCGACCTCGCGCACGAACGCGCCTGGTTGCTTCACCAACTGCGACGCGATTTCGGCGTGTTCGTTCTGCCACTGCTCCGCCATATAATGCTTGAGCATATTCTCGGCGACGGCTTCGTTGTCGATGGTCGGCACGACGAAGATCCGATCCAAGCGTCCAGGGCGTTTGAACACGCGATCATCAATCGCTTCGGGATAGTTGGTGGTCGCCAGCATCAGCGTTCCTTTGGCGTTATTGGGCGATTCGATGCCATCCAGCACGTTGAGGATGCGCGCTTTATCGTCGCCACGTAGATACGCGTCAATCTCTTCGACGATCAACAGGGTGGGCAAGCTCGCCGATGCCACCGCTTGAAAGCCGCGCTGAATCTTCTCGAAGGTCGCACCATCGCGATCAGAGCCACTGACGTAGACGACAATACGCCGTTGACTGAGGGCATATTTTGCTAGCGCGGCACAGAGCATCGTCTTGCCCGTGCCCGGTACGCCCGCTAACAGGAGCTTACGGAAAGGGGTCAGCTTGAGTTGTCGGTAAATATCAACGCCTTCGTTGAAGAAGGCTTCGACATCGTGCATGATGTCCGTTTTTAGCCGATCTTCCAGAATCACATCATCCCATTCCACCGTCGGATCAAAGAAGGCATCGGTGCCGCCGATGATATACACATCGCGCCGCCGCCGGATGCGCGGACGTACCGCTTTGGCGCAATGCGACTCGAAACTCGCCCACGTATCCAAGCGTCCATCCGGCACGAGTGCGACGGCGGTCAAGTCCTGCACATCGTCATCGATATATGAACTCGCGTAGATGACCTCGAACACGTCGTCGGTCTCTGTATCGAGGAATTTGAAGATGAACGCGCCGGCGGTCGCCGTCAGCACCATCTTATTGCCGCGTGATCCATAATCGCTGATGGGGACGACGACATCCGCCTCGACCTGTTCGAAGCCGTGATACCGTGCTTTGCCTTTGAGTCTGCGCCCGGCTTTGACCTTTTCTTGTGCGATGCGATTACTGCATTCTGCCGATGCCCAAATCGTCATGTAGGGAGCATCTTCATAGCGATCTTCCCATGTGCCTTGCGCCCAATGCACAAGCTGTTCGTAGCGCATGCCATTCCCTTTATCTGTTTTTTTCGGTTTACGATACCGAAACTTACTCGTTCTGCGCCGAGTATTTGATTGTATTCGTCGTAATAAGTTAGAATTCATTCGGCATATTCCGCATTATAATCCGTGTCCTGCTAAAATGTATACGTTCACTCACGCAAGAGTAACACAAGTTCACCCTTACACCAGCAAAGAAATTGAGCCATGACGACCTTATACGCCACTCATCCCGATTATACCCAGCATTATCTACCACACCACGATCACCCTGAGCGCCCCCAGCGGATTGAGGCTGTCTGGCAAGCCCTGCGCCATGCCAATCTACCGACACGCCTGCAAGCTCTAACGCCCCCCCCAGCCCGTGATGAACAGCTCCGCTCCGTTCATGACGTGGCCCATCTCCAGCGCCTCCAGATGATTAGCCAGCAATCACAGTTGACGATGTACGACCACGATACCTATGTCCTGCCCGACTCTCTGCGTATCGCACGGCTCGCCGTCGGCGGCGTGACGCAGACCATCGATGCCATCCATGCTGGCGACGCGCGCAACGGCATCGTCGCTGTACGCCCGCCCGGACATCATGCAACACCGGCGCGGGCGATGGGCTTCTGCCTGTTGAACAACATCGCGATCGGGGCGCGTTATGCCCAAACGCTGGGGATGGCGCGGGTCTTGATTGTCGATTATGACGTGCATCATGGCAATGGCACACAGGATACCTTTTATGCTGATGATAGCGTGCTTTTCATCTCGACGCATCAGCACCCGTTTTACCCCGGCACAGGCGACATCAACGCGACCGGCACGGGTGATGGCACAGGTTACACGCTCAATATACCCTTGTCGGCAGGTCATGGCGATGCCAATTACGAGCGCATCTTCGATGACATCGTGTGGAAAGCCGCCCGCCGCTACCTACCGGATTTAATCTTGGTCTCGGCTGGTTTCGACGCGCATTATGTTGATCCACTAGCGATGATGCGCCTCTCACTAATCGGATATGCGCGCATCACACGACAATTGAAAGCGATGGCAGACGAATTGTGTGATGGCAAGATTGTCTTCGTGATGGAAGGGGGCTATGATTTACGGGCGGTCTCGCACGGGATGCGTAATATCGCCCATGTCTTGCTCGATGAAGACACAATCAGCGATCCATACGGGCTCGATCAACGACAAGAGCCGGATGTCGCGCCTCTTATTGATCGCATCCAGCGCCTTCACGCCTTGTGACCCCGCATAGAGCGCGCTCAGTTCAGTAACGCGCTCTTATCATCGACATGATTGTTCTACCGCTGTTGACAACTACTGATCGAGTTCTTCCACCCGTTGCCGGATGTCCGCAATATCCCGATGATAGCGTTCCAGCTTGGCTTGTTGATCGCTGTAGCGTTTCGATAGCACTTCGAGGCGGCTGAATACGGGCGTTAAGATTTGATTGCCGTATTGCGTCAGACGGTTGCGCTCGCGGCGTGTTAACTCGTCGAGGGCTTCATGATAATTCTTGATGAGCGTATCGACGCGCTCGTTGAATTTGTCTTTGGTCTCTTGTGATAGGCGGCGTACATAGCGCGTCGCGGGGATGCCAGCGCCCAGTGCCAGCGCGCCACCCGCGACGAATGCCAGCGGTGCGAGGGGGCCTGTCGCGGCACTGCCGACCAGCAAGCCGGGAATACCGGGCGTGAGGAACGCCACTACTGCGACAATTAAGCCGCTGAGCGAGAGCAATGCCGTCAGTTGGAAGTTGCCCATGTTCGCGTCGAAGGTCTTCTTCATGTCAGCGACCACCCGCCCTGACGAATAAGATTTCAACTCGGCTTCGGCAATGCGGATCGCCTCTTGCAAGCTCTCGCGCTGTTCGGCATAGATACCACTATCTAGCCCCGGCGCTTCGGCTTCGATGATGTCCTGTAGGCGATTGAGGCGGTCAATCACGTTGCGCCAGTAGAGGCGGCTCTGGTCAACCACGGCGTTGATGTAATCGTTCGCCGCGCCGTTGATCTCACGCAGAGATTGTCCGATCACTTCTTCTTCAAAATCAGCTTGTAGCTTATTGCGATCCACACCGCGCAAATTACGGAGTGTCAGATTAGCGTCAATAAAAGCGATGCCGCGCTTGCGGATGCCCTCAAGCACGTTATCGATGTTCGCGCCGGCTTCTTTCATGCGCGTTTCTAGCCCTAACGATTGCTGTTCCAGTTCGCGCTGGACATCCTGCACTTTGCTCAGGTCAGTCGCCACATGATCGACTTGTGCTTTGGCATTATCGAGATAATTGCCGACGATGAGATGCGCCGTCTCTAGCTGGGCGAGGAGTTTTTGTTTAGCGGGCGGTGTCTGGCTATAGACCCCGCGCAGGTGCGCTTTAACCGCGCTCATGTTGCCGGCATCGTCGGCGGCGTTCTCTTGTTCCAGCCCTTCCAAGGCCTCTTTACCGGAGACCATGAAGACCAGCGGCTCGATGTCCAGCGTCTTTTTCAATTGGTTCTCGACGAAGCGCCGTACTTCTAACTGCT
Source organism: Anaerolineae bacterium (assembly GCA_034437755.1). Classification (GTDB taxonomy): domain Bacteria; phylum Chloroflexota; class Anaerolineae; order Aggregatilineales; family Phototrophicaceae; genus JAUZRW01. The sequence goes on from DAOTTV010000061.1 coordinate 43,454, forward strand.
CGGAGTCCTTCAGCAGATCGACTTGATTGAGAACGATCACAATCTTCTTGCCGAATTTCTTCGCCAGTTCCAGATAGAGGCGTTCATTTTCAGCATAGGCGTGCTTGGCAGAGATGATGAAAATCACCAGATCGCTGCGATGTAAGAAGCGCTTGGCAATCGACTCGTGCTTCTCGAAGACTGAGCCGGTTCCCGGCGTATCGACGATGGCTACACCCGGCGCGCCTGTATTGGGATGTGCCCAGCGACGCAGTGCGCCATTCTCGCGGATTTCGGGCGTGCGGTCGGCTTCTTCGGCATAGCGGATTAACTCGATGTATTCGGTCGTCGGCGTGATGCCCATCGGCAGGAGCTTTTCACCGATCAGGGCGTTGACAAAGGTCGATTTACCCGCGTTGAACTCGCCAATAATGGCAACGATGAAGAACATATCGCGCAAATCCTGTGCGATCTCGCGTAGGCGTTGCACATCATCTTCTGTATCGGTTTCGGTGGCTGTCGCGGCTTCGTTGAGCGCCAGCGCAATATCGCCGAGCAACTCGACTGTTTTCTCGCGCAGGGTTGCAATTGGGCCTTCGAGCGTGGTTGTCGTTGGAGTTGTCATCTTAAAATCACCTCGTTTCTAGTTAGTCTACAGAGACATGCCCATGAGTTTACGTTTGCCGAAGGTATTCAGTTCAGATTCGATTTTGGCGATGGCTTGCTCTGCCTGTTGGAGCCGGTTCAATTGTTCATCCTGAATGCTCGCCTGTGCATCAACGAGGCGCGTGAGTGGCGCGACGCTCTCGTGGCGCAATTGCATCCCATAGTCGATCTGTTTATCCGCCGCTTTCGTCAGAATATCGGTATAGCGGGCTTGCAACTTCAACAAGCGGTTGACGTATTCTGTGTGGATCACGCGTCCCCGAAGCGGGATCATGGCGAAGCCCAACAAAGCCGCCCCCAATAAAATCGTCAAAACACTGAGCGCGATCGGCAAGTCCGTCGTGAAGTCCAGCGTGAAGAACAGCGCGACAATCAAAATCAACACGCCTAGTTCCCATACAGCCAGATACGCCAGTGTATTACGCCGGATTTGCTCTAGCTTGTTGGTTTCGATCAGCTTCGCCTCACGCTGGATTTCATCGAGATCATCGGTGACGGACTGCAAAAACGTACGATCGTATTTCGCCGGTGCGTGGATTGTCCCGATGACTTTATCGCGCATCTTCGGCGGCAGGTTGTTCAGTTCTTTGTTGCCATATTTCACAAGATCGTCGATGTCCTGCATATCTTGCCCTTCGAGGCGCGGTGCGAGCTTCGCCGTGATCGTCGGAATCTCGTCGATCGGTTCGAACACTTTATACCGTTTGAAGATATCGCTCATATAGCTATCGTCATCGCGTTGACCACGCCGAAATAAGCGCGTCAAGCCGATCAGTTCCAGTAAGCCCGTCCACAACGACCCGAGCGCGCGCGAAAACTGGAAAATATCGTGGATGGCATCTTTACTGCGATCGCCCGCCTCACGGAAGCGCGCCTCGACCGAGTCGTTGATATCGCGCACAGTGCGCTCTTGTTCGCGGCGTTGCGCGGTCAATTGCTGATCGACATTATCGGTGATGCTCCGGTAACGGTCGAACGTCGTCTGATTCTGGCGAACAGATGCAAGCGCCCCCTGATGCACTGACTGCACAATCTGCAAAGGGGTCTGTAGCTTCTGGCGTAGGCGTTCGGCATCGTTCAATTGTTTTTCAATATAATCTTTGATGTTTTGTAAGCCGCTTTTGTCCCACAACGCTTGATCGAGTTCATCGCCCTGCCGCGCTTGGTTGCCGTACTCAGCGGACACAAACCAGATCGGCGGCGCAACACCTAGATGCTCCTTGCTCTGGTCAGCGACGTACTGGCGCACGGTCTCGCGGTCTTCATCGCTGATCAAATCCGATTGATTGATGACGATGATCACTTTCTTACCGTATTGCCGGAACATCTTCAAGTATTCAACATTGCGCTGGGACATCGCCTGTGTTGCCAGCATCACCAGCAGGACGACATCGGCGCGATGCAAAAATGTACGCGTGGTGTCTTCGTGCTGTTTGAAGATCGACTCCAGCCCCGGCGTATCGACTAAGCTCACACGGCGCAACAAGGGTGCCGGATAGAACACAGTGTCCGTCAAGCCAGCCGTACCCGTATGTTGCGATTCTTCGCCCCAGCGTAGGATGTGAATGCGATCAGTCGTGGGGGTCGGGCCGATGCGTAACAGGTTTTCGTCACCGAGTAAGGCGTTAATAATGCTCGATTTACCCGAACTGAAGGGGCCGACAAGAACCATCAAATACGGATGATCCGCATGGAAGAGGGCATCGCGCACTTGCCCGATGCGGTCCTCGTCCACATCATTGATACGAGGCAACACATCCAGCAAGGTTGTGATGAGGTCATATTCTTGCTGACGAATATCCTCGTAAGCGTGTATCAGTTTGGTTTCTGATTTTGCTTGTGCCAAGTTATTCACCTATTCATTAATTCAGCATCAAAAATTATACGCAAAGATCGCGCTTTTCGGTTACACTTGCTAATCAGGATAACGCGAATTGATAGGTGATACAATACAAAGTCGTCACCTATCAGCATATTGCACAACTGATAGGGGGATTCTAGGTCATGGATGATTTACAGCGCGATTTAGAGAAGGAGCAACTGGCATTCTTGATTGCGATGGATGCGATTCGCGATGGTATCGACGACGACAGCGACCCATTGCTGATGTTTAAGCAGATTTGTCATCTTCTGCGCGAGTACTTCGGCGCGACAGCGAGTGCGCTCTTGCTGGTACAAGCCGATGACGAGGGCGACGATATCATCGTTCATCAGGGGATGCCGCAGGATATGGCACATGATCTCGGGCGTGAGGCGATGCACTTCATAACGCCTGAGGCATTCGCCCACAGCACATGGCAATACACGCTCGGTTTACGTATTGTACTGGACAACGACGGTCAGATAGCAGGCGGCATTGTCCTCGCGCATAATACCCGCGCCTTTACCGAAGCCCACCGCCAGTTACTGCAACTCGCAGAGAGCCAGATTGATTCGGCAGTGATGCAAGCGCGCACGCTGTGGCGCTTACGTAAGCGCAACCGTGAGCTAGAAGCCATTTATCACATCGACCGCCTGCGCGACGATGCGCCCGACGAGGAGACACTGTACAGTCATTATCTGCGCCGACTTCAGAAAGATTATCGAGCGCAGTTGTGCCAGCTGATCTTACGGGCAAGCGACACGGATGAATTGCAGACACAACATCTGATCGATAACTATCACCTGTCCGCTACCGACTTACAGCACCTGATCGAATACACGCGCGATGTCCGCACCCCGCTTCGCCTGCTCGCCCCTGCTCAAATCGGTACGTTTCATCTATTGACCGCGCCCTTCATCATTGGTGGCGAGCGACTGGGGTCAGTCATCATCGGGCGCGATGATGCTTTCAGCATTCATGATGTGCGCCTCTTGATGGCGATGACTAGCCAGATGGACTCGGCAATTGTCAAAAGCCGCGCTGTGACTCAACTTCGCCAGCGCAACCGCGAGCTAGAGGCGATTTACGCGATCGACCACATTCGCGATCAGGAGAACGACTTCGACCAGATGTTGCGGCGCGTGCTGATCAAGCTGTGCGAGACAGTCGCCAGCGAGACGGGCTATATCATGCTCTACGATGCGCGGCGCGAGGATGAACTTGACCTACGCGCGACGACCAGCCACATCTTGACTGACAAACCGGTGTACGTCGATGTTATCAAGCGTATCTCACGCGATGCACTCGATGCCGAGACGGTCATCATTCGCAACAATCTCGGCGGCGATGTCCGTTCGATCATCGCTATTCCGCTGATCCTCAACGAGCGCATCATCGGCGTTTTCGGCGCGCTCAACAGCGATCATCCGGCAGGGTTTGACGCTGATGACGGGCGCGTGTTGAAAGCGATCACCAGTCAAGTCGATACAGCAGTATTCGAACGGCTCGAACGGCGACGGATGCGGCAAGTGTTGAGTCGCTCGGTTGATCCGAAAGTCCTCGAGCATCTGCTCACCCGTGCCGACGATAGCATTTTATCCGGCGAGCGTGCCATCCTGAGTGTGCTCTTTGCTGATTTACGCGGCAGTACCGAATGGGTAGAAACAACCGACCCCGAAGAAATCGTCCGCAGTTTGAACACTTTCCTCGGCATGATGACCGATGTCATCTTCAAATATGGCGGGACACTTGATAAATTTGTCGGCGATGAGGTGATCGCCCTCTTCGGCAGTCCCGTCGAGATGATGACCCACGCCTATCAAGCGGCACAGGCGGCGATCGAAATGCAAGCCGTGCATTATCGGCTACAGCGCGAGTATCAGAAGCGCGGGCGTTATATCCCCGATATGGGCGTAGGCGTGAGTTCCGGCGAAGTGCTGACGGGCGAGATCGGCACGCCCGTCCAGACCGATTTCACGGCAATCGGGCGCGTGATGAACCTCGGTGCGCGCCTGTGCAGTTCAGCCAGTGGCGGTCAAATCATCATCAGCGAGAACACTTATGGCTTCATCAAAGATTACGCACAGGTGCGCGAGCGCGAGCAAGTGCCGCTCAAAGGTATCGCGCGCACCGTACAAACCTACGAACTACTAAGGATGGTTGATGACCCTGAATGACTCGATCCATTACGTCGATGGCAAGTTACACGTCGATGCTATCGCGGTAGATACAATCACCGCACAACACGCGACACCGCTATATGTCTACAGTCGCAAGCGCATTCTGCATAATTATCGGCGTATCGTCACCGCCTATAGCGATTTAGACCTACACGTTCATTACAGCGCCAAAGCTAATTCTAACCTGACGCTTTTACGCACGCTGATCTCGGCTGGTGCAGGCATTGATGTCGTCAGCGGTGGCGAACTGTATAAAGCTCTGCACGCCGGTTGCCCGCCCGAACAAATCGTATTCGCAGGAGTCGGCAAAACGCCCGAAGAAATCCGCTATGCGCTAGAAGCGGGCATCGGGTGGTTCAACGTCGAGAATATAGGCGAACTCGACCATATTCAGCGCCTTGCCGACGCGCTCGGTATCGCGGATGTGCGTGTTGCTCTGCGCCTAAATCCCGATGTCACCGCCAACACACACCCCTACATCGCGACCGGTCACGGCGGGGCGAAGTTCGGTCTCACGGCGGATGCTGTGCGCGATGTGCTGAGTCGTCAGGGCGATTACCCGCGCGTGAACATCGGCGGCTTGCACGTCCACATTGGCAGTCAGTTGGGCGATACACATGCGACCGAGCGCGCAATCGAAAAAGCGGTCGAACTCATCACGCCTCATCCGCGCATCAAGATGGTGAACATCGGCGGCGGGATGCCTACCGCTTACACGGCAACGGCAGATCTGCCCGCCTTCGACAACTTCGCACAGGTCGCCCGCAAGCACCTCAGTGATTATACCGTGTTCCTAGAGCCGGGACGCGCCATCGTGGCGGATGCGGGGATACTGGTCGCACAGGTACGCTACATCAAGTATCAAGCCGGACAGCATATCGCCATCGTCGATGCCAGCATGACCGAACTCCTGCGCCCGATGCTGTACCAAACCCAGCATACAATCATCCCCGTCCACGAAGCACGGGACACCTGTCGGGCGACGCAAGTCGTCGGCCCTGTCTGCGAGACGACCGATGTCCTCGGGCGTGATATTCAGCTACCCGCGTTGCCCGTCGGCGCGACGATCGCCATTTTGACGGCTGGCGCATATGGCATGGTGATGGCGAATCAGTACAACGTGCGCCCGCTACCGGCTGAAGTCGCCGTGACAGACGACGGCACCGACTTTGATTTAATCCGGCGGCGGCAAAGCCTGTACGCGCTCTTACAGGACGAAATGCTGGACTAGACACCTGCAGAATCAAAAGAAACTCATACGAATGTGTGTACGAGTTTCTATATGTTCCATACTGTGGTGATACCTGGACTTGAACCAGGAACCTCATCATTATGAGTGATGCGCTCTCACCAGTTGAGCTATATCACCGCGACCAATATGCAATTATGTTTTATATTGGAGTGTCGCGGGGGCAAGATTCGAACTTGCGACCTCCGGGTTATGAGCCCGACGAGCTACCACTGCTCTACCCCGCAATATGTTGTTTTTAATCAATATTACTTGTGAAGTATACAGGGGATAGCTCATCATGTCAACGGCGAATCGTGAGAACTAACGCGAATCTGATATTCAAGCGTCGTCGTTATCGATCGCACGCTGGGTGATTTGCATCACATCCGCCAGCGATGCACCGCGCGCGGCTTCAATCCGTGCCATACGTTTCTGAAAGTGCATTGACGCATACGACGTGAAGTCATCGACTTTTAAGCCGAAGGGGACAGGATCATATGCCGTGAAGATTTCAGTCACAACCCCTAGCGCCGGCAGTAGAAGTTCGTTCATGCGTGCCTGTGCCACGTCCCACAAATCAGGATGCGCGGCGACGAGACGCGAGATCAGATAAATGCCGTAAGCAATATGCCGCGACTCGTCTTGTTTCAGTTTCTGAATCCCCCCGACGTTGCCCGGCATCAGATCGTTATTCTTGAGAATCGTGAAGTAAGCGTGGTAGCCCGTCTCTGCCAGCACCCCTTCGACAATCATATTGTAAGTCACCGATGCGATAATTTGTGCCTCTGGTGATTGATCGGTCTGTAAGCGCGTCAAGGCCTGTGGCAACGCTTGATAAAACACCGTATGATAGTTTTCCATGTGATAATGCGATAGATCATCACGGTCGATTGCCAGCACTTCATTCAAAAAACGCTGGAAAAAATCGGTGTGTTTGGCTTCTTCCCACAAGAAGGTTGTCAGGAACATCTCTTCTTCAATGCGCCCTTCCTGCGCGATCGTCATCATCAAGGGCAAAAGATCAAGCGTCACGGCTTCCTCGCCTGAGACAAACATCGACGTGAGGCGCAAAATGATGTCGCGCTCATCATCCGCGAGCGTTTGCCAGTCCTGCTTATCCTGCGTGAAGTCAATATCGGACGGATTCCAGATACCGAACCGCTTTGCTTTCTCAAACAGGCGCATCGGTGGCGTATTACGGTCTAAACCGCGTGTCGTCGTGACAAAACTCTGGTGTTTCGTATCATTCGTTGGTGTGGTCATAAATTTATTCCTCGCTTTAACAAAAATTTTTGGTCAGATGATGGTGGTCATCACACTTTAAATATTAGACGAACTTGACATATTTGGCTAGTCTGTCCATTAGTAGGCAAAACGCATAAGACTCACAGGAGTCGACCCATGCACAAGCTCAGCGTAGGCGTTATCGCCACTTTGCGCTATAATCACAGCCCTTCGTACGAACGCACGTTCAGCAGGAGCAGATAACATGCCGGAACTCAAAGTGCATTCTCCGTTTGACCCGATGGGAGACCAACCACAGGCGATTGAAAAACTCTCTGCCAATGTCGAAAATGGCATGAAGCATCAAACGCTTCTGGGGGCGACCGGCACGGGTAAAACGTTTTCGATCAGCAAAGTGATCGAACAAACCCAGCGCCCGACGCTCGTCCTCGCGCATAATAAAACACTCGCCGCACAACTTTACGCGGAGTTTAAAGAGTTGTTCCCGAATAACGCGGTCGAGTATTTCGTCAGTTACTACGATTATTATCAGCCCGAAGCCTATGTGCCGCGTCATGATCTGTTCATCGAGAAGCAAACGCAGATCAACGAACAAATCGAACGTCTGCGCCTCTCAACATCGGCATCGCTCTTCACGCGTCGTGACGTGATTATCGTCGCGTCGGTCTCGTGCATTTACGGTCTCGGTGATCCGCAGAGTTGGATGAAAGCCTCCATCGAGATCAGCGTCGGCGACGTAATCCGGCGCGATAAGCTCCTGCGCGAACTGGTGCGTATCCAGTACAAGCGCAATGACGACGTGCTGAAGCGCGGCGCGTTCCGTGTACGTGGCGACACGCTCGAAGTCATCCCCGGTTATTCAACAACGGCGTATCGCGTGGCGATGTTCGGCGACGAAGTCGAGCGCATCACCGAGTTTGACCCGTTGACAGGTGAACAACTGAACCAGTTCGATACCGTAACTATCTACCCTTCGCGCGAGTATATCTCTGATACAGATAAAATCCGACAGGCGATCACCGATATTGAAAACGAACTGCGCGAGCGCCTCGCCTATTTTCGACAAGAGAATAAACTCGTCGAAGCGCAACGCCTCGAACAGCGCGTGAATTACGATCTGGATATGTTGCGCGAAGTCGGCTTTACATCCGGCATCGAGAACTACTCGCGCCATCTGGAGCAACGCCCGCCCGGTAGCGCCCCGTATACCCTGCTCGATTATCTGCCAGACGATCACCTGGTCGTCATCGACGAGAGTCACATCACAGTGCCGCAACTGGGTGGCATGTACAACGGTGACCGCGCGCGCAAATTAACGCTGATCGATTATGGCTTTCGCCTGCCGAGCGCGGCGGATAACCGCCCACTGACATTTGAAGAAATCGAAGAACGCTGGAATCAGATCATCTTCACCAGCGCAACGCCGAGCCGCTACGAAGCTAAGGTCAGCGGTGCTGTTATCCAGCAGATTATCCGCCCCACCGGACTGGTTGACCCGCAGATTGACGTGCGTCCGGTCGAAGGACAGGTCGATGATCTCTTGCAAGAAGTCGCCGCACGCGTGCAGAAAGGGCAACGTGTGCTGGTGACAACCCTCACCCAGCGCATGGCAGAGGAGTTAGCGGGATACCTCAACGAGATGGGCATCAAGGGGCAGTATCTACACGCCGAAATCGACACATTAGAGCGTGTCGAGATTCTACGCGATTTGCGTATGGGCGTTTATGATGTGCTAGTCGGCATCAATCTCCTGCGTGAGGGGCTAGACTTGCCCGAAGTCTCGCTGGTTGCCATCCTCGATGCTGATAAAGAAGGCTTATTCCGCAGTCAAACCTCGTTAATCCAGATGATCGGGCGGGCGGCGCGGCACGTCGAAGGGCGCGTGATTATGTACGCCAGCACTGTCACGCCATCAATGCAAGCCGCAATTGATGAGACCGACCGCCGCCGCGAGATCCAGGAAGCCCACAACGAAGAACACGGAATCGAGCCGAAAACAATCGTGAAGTCCATCCGCGACCTGACCGACCGCGTGAAGGCGATGATGGACGACGATGATCTGGATGATGTGCCAGAAGATGCCGAGCAGATCGACATGGCTGAGTTGCCCAAAGATCGCCTGCATCAGATGATCGAAGATTTAAATGCCGAGATGAAGCGCGCGGCACAATCGCTCGAATTCGAGAAAGCCGCCGCCCTGCGCGATCAGGTGTTTGAGTTACGCGGCATCCTCGCTGAGAAAGAAGGCGCAGAGGGCGATCTCTTGCTCAGCTAAGCTTGAGCTACCAGCGGGCAGGCGGGCGACGGGGGTCATGCTCATCAACGCGCAAGAAACGCGCCACAAGCAACGTCAGGGGGATGATACTACTCGCGTTGTAGTAGGTCGTCATCTGCGCGTAGACCCACACCGCAAGCCCCGCTGTGAGTGCTAAGAGCAAGCGTTTGGGGCGGTTCGCCAGGAAGGGCAACAGGATAATCAGATCATAATCGTGCATGAAGGGGTTCGTCAGCGCGAATACCAGCGCCCAATCGTAGAAGATCAAGTCAGTACGCCGCCGCTGTAAATAGCACAGGAGTGCCCACGCCACCGCCCCGCCAAAGAACAAGACCACCAGCTGACCGAGGGCGGGATGCACCCGTGGCAGTTGATTCTCGCCCAGTTGAAGCAGTTGGATCGGGATGATGCCGATATTGGCAATGCTGGGGATTTTGTACCCGCGTCCGGCTGATAGCCACTCGCTAACCCACGCTGGTTCCAGCAAAAAAGACGGGAGCATCACCAGCACAGTCGCCACGATAGCCGTCACCAAGAAAGTGATTTGCCTGCGCCCGTGATAGAACAACCACACGAAGGGCAAGATCGCGATGTGCGGCTTGAGAAGCGCCAGCGGCACGAACAAGCCATACCACCAGCGCACCTGTTGCTGGCGGTCAGCAATCAGCGCCAGCCAATAGAGCGGCACAATCAACCATGTGCTTTGTCCCAGCACCATATGGATATAAAAAGGCGCGAAAACTAACACCGCCGCCCGCTGACCAGAGAGCATAAGCGCCAGCACAAAAGGCGCGATCATCCACGCCCAGTAGAGCGCATCCGGCGCATACCGAAACGCGCCGCAGAAGGTCGTATAGAAGGGCGCGGGATAGAGATACTCGTCCCCATACGCGAATTCATCCGGTTGAAAGCAGAATAACTCGCCCCCGAATTGCAGAATACCATAATCATACGGGTAATCGTTCTGTACCTGCCCGATCCAGATATAGGCGATGAGCAAACCCGCGAGCGCAATTAACGCGGTGATGTTCAGCGTGTGGAACGTCCAGTGAAGCGTATAATCGGATGTCTCGTGCTGGGCCATTGAACTACCTCACTGCCGCTGGAATGAGTGATGCCATGCGCGATCAAATGACTGATCGCGCACCGTTGCGCTTTAGATAGGATTATACGACGAACTCGCCATTCTTGTAGAACAACTCACCATCGACGTGAATTTCGCTATCATCGCGCATATCGCAGATCATATCCCAGTGGACGGCGCTATCGTTCTTGCTTCCGGTTTCGGGATAGCCTTTGCCAATCGCCATGTGGATCGTACCGCCGATTTTTTCGTCATATAGGATACTGCCGGTGAATTGCTGAATACCGAAGTTAGTACCAATGGCGAATTCGCCCAGATAGCGCGATCCTTCGTCGGTATCGAGCTGGGCATAGAGCAGTTCTTCGTTTTGCTCAGCACTCGCCTCGACCACTTTACCATCTTCAAACGTGAGTTCAATCCCGCTGACGGCACGCCCGCTGACGATGCTGGGATAGGTGAAGCGCACCCAACCACTCACGCTATTCTCAACTGGGCTGGTGAAAATCTCGCCGCTGGGCATATTCTTGTGCCCGTCGCTATTGATAAACGTGCGTCCGTCGATGCTCAGGCGAAGATCGACATTCGGGCCTTTGCAGACGACTTCGCGCTTATCCGCGAGATAATCGACCTTTTTCTGTTGCATGTCGCTCAGCTTTTGCCATTCGGCAGCGGGGTCATCATAATCGCAGAAGCACGCGCCATAGACAAAATCTTCGTATTCTTCGAGGCTCATGTTAGCTTCCTGCGCGAGGGCTTGTGTCGGGAAGAGCGTGCCAACCCATTTGAAGTCGCCGCGTGCCGCCCGACTCAAGCGAATGTCGAGGAATTCACGTTGGGCAGCGCGTACTTGTTGCACGCGCTTGCCGCTGATGTTGCTCATCGCGCGGGTATTCTGCGGCGCACCGACGCGAATATAAACATCGGCATTTTCGTAGTATTGGCGCAGGGCCGGGTTCAACCATTGAATTTGTTCGTTGCTGGCATGGCGGATGAAATCGCGGGTCATGGTTTCATCGCTCAGCATCAGCATCGGGTGACCACCTGCTTCGACCACTGCGCGATGTACCTGACGCAACACCGGAAGCGCGTTGACATCCCCCAGAATACCGACCCATTCACCGGCTTGCACGTCAGTCGAGTAATTCACCAATAAGTTTGCGAGACGTTGCTGACGAATATCGCCCATCTGTTATCAACTCCATTTTAAAAATTTGAAATGTTGGGCGATTATAAAACAGAAACCCGACCCAAGCCAAGTTGAATCGGGCTAATGGACTCAGTAGTTCGACGGATCAAGAAGCGCGAGTTCTTCGTCCGACATTTCGAGCGAGGGGGTAACATCCGCTTCAGATTCTTCGATGCCTAAGCGATTGCGAATCTGCGCGAGGCGTGCGCTCGCTCGCGATTGGCGAGTGGTATCTTCGAGCGAGCCATCCATCGTATCCATCGCCATCTCGAACTTGGCATCGGCTTGATCGCGCTGACGTTTGATATTTTCAGCAAGGGCTTCGACCGATGCCGTCCCCGACGAGATCATGCGTGCAGATGTGATCAGTTTATCGGCAGACATGCGCTTGATGTCCGCTTCGAACTTGATCGCATCCAGCAGGGCAATCTGGTTACGAAGGGAGATAATGCGCCCTTGCATCTTCGTTTCAGCCATTTGTAGCGCCTTATTAACGCGCACCGCCGACTCACGCGCTTGGTTCAACACACGGAGCTTTTCTTCTTGCCCGACTAAATCCTGTGCTAAATTCTCAGCGAGATAATCGTTCGTCTCGTCGTCATCGGTCAAAATCGCTTCGATTTCGTTTTCAATACGCTGGATCATATCCTGCGTCTCGATGACTTTGCGCGTCGCCGTTTTCATCGATCCCAGCGCGGCGATACGATCGCTCTGCATATCGTCGAGTGCCTGTTCATGCTCACGTAGGTACTGATTGAGCGTCTTGATCGGGTCTTTCTTGAGCGCCTTATCAATCATATCGTGGAATGACGCACTCAATAAGGTTTTGACTTTCTCAAGTATCGTTGCCATCCGTCTTTACTCCTTGAACGTGCGAATATTTGGATAATGACGTATCACGTTAAGGATAGCAGACATGAGCGCGTAACTGTAGCAGGAGAGTCCGGCGTTCATCGAAAATAGGGTCTTTCGTATCTTGCGTGGTCAAGCTCTTTTTGTTCCCTTTTTGAAAAAAGGGAACACCAAAAACTTTTGCTTTTTTGAACGCTATGCGTTCAAAATGAACAAGGTCAAGGAACGACAGTTCCTTGTGGAGGTGTGGGGGCAAAGCCCCTGCAACAAAAACCACGCGACATCCCAAAGAGCCCGAAAATATAGTTATCTGCTATCGCGCATCGCTCATCCAATATCACCATAGCGCACGCGCCCGCCGACAATCGTCGCCAGCAAATCGAGCGTCAACCAGTCATCCGGCGCAATCGCGTATGGATCACGATCGATCACGATACAATCCGCCAGATAACCGACCGCCAGCTTGCCGAGGCGATCTTCCATCCCTGCCGCATACGCCGCCCCACCCGTAAACCCGTGCAAGGCTTCGTCTAGTGTCAGACGCGCATCCGGAAACCAACCGCCTTCGGGCTGGCCGGCGCGCTGGCGCGTGACAGCGGCATGAATGCCTTTGAAGGGATCGAAGGGTTCAACAGGCGCATCCGAGCCGAAGGCAATCTTCGCGCCATGGTCGATCTGCATCCGCGCATTATACGCATATGCCGAGCGTGCTTCGCCCCAATATTGGGTCGCAATCTGCCAGTCAGATGTCGCATGGATCGGTTGCATCGACGCGATCAGGTCTAACGCCGCAAGCCGATGCACATCATCAGGATGAATGACTTGAACGTGTTCAATGCGATGGCGACGCTGATGACGGGATACCCCGCGCTGAGCTTCTTCTGCACGCACCTGCTGGAAAATATCCAGCACGATACGCACCGCCTGATCGCCAATCGCGTGGACAGTGCTAGCTAAACCCTGTGCGCTCGCCTTGCTGATGCGTGTGTACATCTCATCTTGCGTCAGGACGGGGATGCCGGTATTGTGTGGTTGTCCTTCGTAGGGTGCGATCATGTGTGCCGTGCGCGGCCCCAGCGCACCATCAGCGAACAACTTCAAACAACCGAAGCGAATCCAATCATCACCGAAGTGGCTGTGGATACCAGAAGCTAAAGCCGGCTCTAGCCAATCTTTATTGATCTGCTTGACAATCCGCAGGTCGAGTTGATCGCGCTCGCGCAAGGTCTGCACCGCGTGTAACAAAGACGGGTTATCATAATCATGAATGCCCGTGATGCCCGTCGCCAGCAGTTGGGCTTGGGCGTGGGCAACATAATCAGTGAGCGTTTCCGGCGTGACAGTCGGTATCTCGCGCGCGACCATCTCCATAGCGGTCTCTAAGAGCAAGCCCGTCGGGTTGCCCTGTTGATCGCGCACGAACTCGCCGCCGGGCGGGTCAGGCGTTTGCGCGTCGATCCCGGCGATGCGTAGCGCGGCGCTGTTGACCCACGCGGCGTGTCCGCTCTTCGCTGAGAAATACGCCGGATGATGCGGCGCGACAGCATCAATATCTTGCGCGGTCGGGAAGTCACCCGCCCACAAGTCCTGTGTCCAGCCGCGTCCGGTGATCCATTCGTCCGAGGTTGCCGTCTCGACACGGGCGGCAATGCGCTCAAGGGCGATTGCCTTACTCGGTACTTCAAACAGATCGACCGCTTGTAAAGCGCGCGCGAGCCACTCCAGATGAACGTGCGCGTCAGTCAAGCCCGGCAGGATAGTTTTGCCGTTCAGGTCATAGCGGCGCGTGGCGGCGGTAGCCAGTGATAAAACCTCATCATCGTTGCCAATCGCCACGATGCGCCCATAGCTGAACGCCACCGCCTGAGCGCGGGGGGGCATCGCTGTGCGCGTGATGATATTGCCATTATAAAGAATCGTATCAATCATCGCCTTATCCATTCGTCAATTTCTTACTCTAGGTCTTGTGAGCGCGTCAGTCGCGCGGGGGCATCGGGGTAATCGTCACGCGGCGCTTATCGCCATCGCCGACGCTCTTGGTCGTTACATCCTTGCGTTTACGCAGAGTCAGATGAATGATGCGCCGTTCGTGCGGCGGCATCGGTTCGAGCGACACCGTCTTTCCTTGCTTCACCGCTTGATCAGCCATGCGTTTGGCAAGATTGCCGAGACGATTCGATCGCTTGGATTTATAGCCTTCGACATCGACGACGATATTCGCCCGCCGTTGTAAGCGTCGGCTGACGATCAAGCGCATGATATATTGCAGGGACGACAAGGTATCACCACGTCGTCCAATGAGACGGTTCACTTCGCGTCCGGTGATGTTCAAAATCCACGTCGGGCCGTTATCGCCTTTGGTCGGGGTTGATTTGTAGATGGCCACCTGTGCGCTGTAGCCCATCTTATCGAGCAGAGTCTCGAGCACTTCTCTACCGACCTGTGCATCTTCGCCCGCATACTCCAGCGGGATGAATTGCCCGTCGGGTTCATCGTTCTGCTCAGGGTCAACCTGTGTTTCTGGCGGTGGTGAGCTAATCTGAAAAGGCTCATCATCCGCCGATGAGACGGGTGATGAGATGATGGTCTCATCCGGCTCATGCTGGCGACTGATAGCGGTGGCGTTCTGGGTATCTGTCGGGCGCACCCCCATGAAGAGCAAACGCACGATCGCCGGGCGTGCGCCTTCGCCCATAATACCTTTATCCGGCTCTTGAAGCACTTCAACCATCACTTGTGAAGGATTTTCGACCCCAAGTTCTTTCATACCAGCATCTACAGCTTCTTGAATGGTTGCGCCCGTCGCTTCAACTGTTTCCATAACACTATTCCTAACCTCATCTTGTATATTAAAAACGAGCAGATGTACTGGGTACAATCCGCCCGTGTCCAATCAAACAACTTTTTATCTGTGGAGCGGTACTATTATTCTAGCACCATTATTATACCGAGATTAAGCCTTACCTGACTTTTTGCTCGATTTCTTATTGCCTTTTTTGCTGGCTTTCGCGGGTTTCTCGTTCTCGGCGGTGTCCTCGTCTTCGCTATCATCTTTTTTCTTGCGATCATCACTGGTAAACAGCGGATCGAGATACTTCTCGCCCAGTGGGCTGTACTGGATGATGCTGACGAGGTTGGACGTGATGAAATAAATCGACAGACCAACGGAGAGCGTGAGTGAGATAAACCCGAACATCACGGGCATGATCGTCCCCATGGATTTGGTCATCGCCGCGGCTTGATTGGGCGCGCCATCGTCGTTGGTCGTGCTCTGGCTAGCCGTCCCCATGCGGGCTTGTGATAGCTTGAACTGGAAGTAGGTCGTGCCCATCACCAGTGCCGGCAGTGCCAGCGCATAAAAAGGATTATCGGGCGGCGCGGGCGATGCCGTCAAGCTCATGCCGAGCCACGTATTTTGCAGAGGGATCAAGCCATCGAGGCCGGGGATTAACAAGCGTTCGGATAAATCCACCAGCTGGAACGGCGTTGATGCCACCGCGAAGAAGATCGCCTGATAGAGCGCGATGAAAATCGGGAATTGCACGAACAGGAGCAGACACCCGCCGAAGGGGTTCACGCCCGCCTCTTTGTAGAGTTCCATCTGTGCCTGTGCTAACTTCTCGCGATCGTCCTTGTATTTCTCTTGCAGGGCTTTGAGCTTCGGTTGAACCTCTTGCATCTGCTTGGTCGATTGTTGTTGGCGGGCGAAGAGCGGATACATCAACATCCGGATGATGAACGTTAAGACCACAATCGCCAAGACGATGTTCTGCCCCATCAACGAATACATCAGCGTCATCAGGGTGACCATCGGGTTAATAATCAAATCCCACATGTGTCATATTCTCCAATACTGCTTAACGTCCATACACCCAGAGCGGCAGGCTGTTGTCGAGCAAGAATGCCGCTACCAGATTGCGGTTATTTGTCGAGCCGACGACGACAATATCATCTTCGATGCCCGCTTCGCTATCTGCCGGGATCAAGGCCAACTCTGAGAGTAATTCGGGCGTGCCTTCGACTTCGCGCTCGTTGACGATCGCGCCTGTCTCGCGGTCAAGCCAGTAGACCAAGCCATTGCGCGAGGCAACGACCACAAAATCTTCAGTGACGAGGGGTGCCGGACGAATGCCCCGCGTCGCCGGACGATCAACCCAGACTTCGTTCAGGTCATCTGCTGTCAGTGCGTAGACGTAGCCGCTCAAATCTGTGTAATAGATCGTATCATCATAGACCTGCGGCGACCCCCAGATCCAGTTTTCGCCTTGGTAGGTGTCGACAATGTTGCCATTGAGATCAATCTTATACAAGCTGTGCGAGTAGCTCCCAACGTAGAGATGCCCATCATACAGCATCGGTGTCGATGTGACTGCACCCTCTAAATCGACGGGATCATCCCAGATGACATCGCCCGTCTCAGCATCGACCGCATACAAGAAGTGATCGATAGACGGTACATACAGCACCCCATCCGCCAGCAGGGGCGATGCCCACACGCCTTGGGTGGTATCGACGCGCCACAGTTCTTCGTAGGTATCGCGCTCAAAGGCGACGACATCGCCATTACTGTACGGCACGTAGAGCAGATCATCCGTGATAATCATGTCAGAGATGACACCGCCGCCGATCGCGATTCCCGTCGGGTTCACGACGCGGGCGCTCTGCGCGTAGAATTCTAAAATGCGATTGTTATACGTCGGGAACAAGAGGGTGCGTTCGCCATCTTCGGTGATGCTCACAGGGGTCGTGAAGAACTGAGCACCCTCAAAATTAGACCCATTGATGAGCCAGCGTTGTGCCTCGCCATCGGGATCCAGGAGCACTTCGCCCTCAGCATCACGCAGGCGGGCAATTTGACCAGTTGTGGGATCCAGCAATTCAATCTGTTGTTCGTAAGAGACGGCGAGATAGGTGCTGTTGTTGATGTCAATCGTGCCCAGTGCAGGCCAGGCAACACCCTGTCGGATATTAGCACAGCCCACCACCACAAAGGCGAGTATTACAATCAACACGGCTGTCTTCAGCCGCGTGTATAATCGGATCATTGTTGCACTTCCTTTTTCGGAGGCACGGGGTCATAGCCACCGGGATACATTGGTTGGCAACGCCAAATGCGTTTTAAGCCCATTGGCAAACCTTTTAACAGCCCGTGAACTTCGATAGCTTCGTACATGTATTCTGAACAGGTTGGTGTAAAGCGACAAGCGGACGGCAAAACAGGCGAGATAAACTTTTTGTAGAAGCGGATTAACTTCAGGGCTAACCATTTCATCAGTCGGAGTCACTCCTCTGCTGGATACTGGCACGTTTACATAGGTTACTTACAATACGTTGAATATCCTGAAAAGGTTTCGCCACAAGTGCGGGACGGGCGATGAAGACCACATCATGCCCCGCGATCAAGTGTGGATGCAATAGGCGGACTGCTTCGCGCAGTTGGCGACGGGTGCGGTTACGTTGCACCGCGTTGCCCAGTCGTTTCGATGTGATGAATCCATAGCGATTATGGGATAAACCATTCGCGATCACGCTTATCAGCAGAGCGGGGTGGCGCTCCGTTGCACCATGCCGCCGTAAGCGTGCAAAATCATCTCTCTGCGTGAGCCGCAGTCGCCTGTGCATACTGCTTATTTAGCATTCCAGTTGGTCTTCTTGATGTGCTTGGATTTCTTAGCAAGATTATGACGACCGCGATTGCGACGACGCTTCAGGACTTTGCGCCCATTTTTGGACTTCATACGCTTGCGGAACCCATGCACACGAGCGCGACGACGTTTCTTCGGTTGCCAAGTGCGCTTGGTAGACATATCGAACCCTCTCAGAACTTGAGTACAATTGAACTCACAGCGAGTTAGTATAATCGACGTGTAAAAGGTGGTCAACCCATGCTTGTGTTCAGACATGGGCATGATTATACTGGATAGGTTGTATCACCTGTTTGCTAGCGAGGTATTTCATATTATACACTATCCTCGTCAGGAACTGTCAACAGTATCACCCAACAATCACCATGATCACTGCTCAGGCGAGTGACTGATCGCCAAATGTTGACGTGTGCCAGATCGCTTTATCACACAGCATTCGCTTGCACGCTGTATAGCTCATTGTAAGGAGACGTGACCGATGTCTGACCTTCATTGGATGCATAATTTTGAAGTGACGGATGAAGAACTCGACTTCATCATGAATACCATGCTGGAGCAAGAAACCCCCATGACCACCCGCGAATTGACGACGATGATTATCGAACGTCGCCTGGACGCGGAACGCGCCGACCTTGAAGCGAAGTTTCAAGATACTGCTATCTATAATCCAGCCAAGTCCTACGATATTGGCGATCGGCTCGTTTTTACACAGCTGGGGCTTGCGACCGCGACCGTGACCGACATGCGCGCTGGCGATAATGACGAATACGGCGCGTTCGATGTGATTACTGTCACGTTCGACGACGACACAGGCGATCAAGCGCACCAGTACGCCGCAAGCCTGACCACCCCGCACAAACTGGCGGATGCCAACGGCGACCACCCCATCAGCGACGCAAGCGGCATGAGCGTGCGCGACGTGTTAGAAGCCACCGATGGCGAAGTGCTGTATATCATGCGCGATGCTCTGCGTGATTATGAAGCTCTGCGGCGGGTAGCAGGCTACTGGTTCCCGGCTGAACTGGTGCTTGAGTTCGACATTGGTACCCTGCACCTCTCCGAAGCCGTGCTAGATATGAACGGCGGCGGCCCGATGACGACCGAGACAATCATCGAGCAAATCGGCGGCTTGGGCGAGTCACCGCTTCAACTTCAGGTCTTTTCGCTGAATATGGCACTTAACGACGACGACCGCTTCAGCGAAGTCGGCCCGGCGGGCGAAGTCATGTGGTATCTCGATCGTATGATGCCTGATCCGGTGCGTGGTATCCCCGAACGTCTGCGCTATGAACCGATCGAATACGACGAAGAAGCCCTGAGCGACGAGATGTTCGATCTCGAAACCGAACTAGACGACGAATACACGCCGATTGAGTTCGAAGGTCGCCTGAAGAAAGCGACGAGTACCCTGCTCTACCCGCATCGACGCGAAGGCACCCTGCCTCTGAACGCTAAGACGCGCTCGATCTTCCCGCGGGCGCGCACGCCGCGCATCTACGTTGAACTTGTCGATGGCATTGACGGTGATACCTATGATGGATGGGTCGTGCATGAACACAAGTATGTGTATGGCTTGCAGGACTACTACGAAAAACACGAGATTCCCGTCGGGGCGTACGTCAGCATTGCGCGTGGCGATCATCCGGGGCAAATTGTCGTCAGCCACGAGGCATACAAGCCACGCACCGAGTATGTTACCATTTTATCGGTGAAGGGTAATCAGCTACAATTTGAAGCGAAGAAGCGCGCAATCGGTGCCGAGTACGACGAATTTATTCTGCTGGGGGTAGACGAGATAGAAGCAATTGACAAAGCGGCGAAAGCCTATGCCCGTCGGTCTTTAAATTCGATCCTGCGCGAGATCCTCGGCAGTATGAGCAAGCTCACGCCGCAGGGTACTGTCCACGCGATCACCCTCTATAGCGTGATCAACGTCGTGCGTCGCTGTGCGCCGGGGCCGATCTTCGCCACTTTGACCGAAAGCCATGAATTTGAAGAAATGGGTAGCCAATACTGGACATTGGCTGAAACTGATTGACACATCATGCATTTAAAGAGAGGTTGACTTATGCAACCCGGCAAGCCGAAACCGATACTCAAGCCCACGCTTGATACCCAGTTTCACATTGATTACGGTTGGTGGGATCGCGAGAATCAGGATTTGCGCTCGTATATGTTGACGCACCTGCCCACCGACCTGCGCGAGACATTCGACGAAGCAGACGACGAAGAACGAATCATTGATTATATCGACCCGGAGACAGGCGAAGTCTTCCAGCTGGATGCGCTGGGCACAGTCATCCGCGAGGCGGCTAAGCGCGAGGACTTCATCAACCCGCAAACGTCGCTGGTCGATAGTGTGTTCCGCGTGTTCCTTGCCAATGGCAACACGCCCCGCACCCCGCGCGAGCTAGAAGCCGAAACCGGACGTGATGCCCGCACCATCCTCAAGACCTTTGGTGGCATTCGCGTTTATCGTGGCATTCGCCCGATCCACACGAACGATAACTAATCGAAGGACAACTCATGGGACGCGTGATTAACACCAATACGCCCGGCAAGCGCCGCAACTACCACATGCGCACTATCGCCGAAATCCTGCGCCACCTCAGCCAGCATTCCGGCGAGGTCGATGACGAGGTGCGTGATATGGTCGCGATGATCGTCTATGCCCTGCGCGATATTGACGCGAGCGTGCTGGAATCGATCAGCGCATGGGAGAAGCGCGGCTACTGGAAGAAAGCCGACAAATTCCAGCGACAATGGATGTGGGCGGGCAACATGGCTAACACGATCGAAGCGATGGCGCTCGACGAGACGTGGAACGCCCTGCCAGACGTGATGATGAAGCTGTTCCCGCACTTCTCCGATATTCAGGTCAACAAGCTGATGCGTAAGCCGAGTGAATGGCGCGGCGCATACGACGAACTCGTCGCCGAGGCTGAGGATGCAGACGACGCATGAGCGTGCCCCGTCACGCTCGTTAAAATCCGAGAGGTGGGATCGCCGTCGGGCCACTGACGGGCGGTGGCGCGACTTGATTGTCATAGTTGCGCCAGTTGGCGTTATTCGGGAATAAAACGAATGTAAATGTCGGGGGCGCATCGGCAAAGCGCGGTCCCGTCCCCCGCAATTGCCCGTTGACATAAATGCTACCATCGCGTGCTGTCTGTAAGATCACGTTGTAGGGCGCTTCGTAGCGCTGGGTGGGCAAATACCCCAATCGGTTACGCACTGTCGCATTATCACGCCACAACATCCCGAAGCCGCGTATCGGTTGTTCAGCCGGGTACTCCGGCGATGTCTCCGGCATCCCCTCTTGAAAATAATCCCGAAACACTTGCCAGCGCGGTTGTTGCGCGTCGTTATAAAGCACGTAGATCGCGGATTGGTTGCCGACTTCGATCATGTGCCCATTAGGAAAACGCTGGTACGTCCCGCGCGAGGCGTTGGGCGGCCCGGCTGGACATGCCGGCGGCGGCGGTTGGATGAACTGCCAGACCGTATCGCAAACCTGCGATGTCGGCACAATCGCCACTTGCGTAATCTCGATAATCTCACTCGTCGGCAACAAAAAAGCGGTCGAGGTCGCCGTGTTGGTCATCGTCGGCGAGGGCGTGACGGTTGGTGTCGGCGTGAAGGATGGCGTGACCGTCGGCGTTTTGCTCGGCGGCAAAGTCGGCGTGATGACCACGAATTGCGCGTCAACCGTCGCCTCTAACAGTGGCGAGATAAATTCTGTCGAATTGCGCGTCGGCGTTAAGGTCGGCGGCGGCGTAGCGCTGATGGCTTGGGTCGGCACTAAGTCCGGCGGCGCGACGGTGACTTCGCGCACCAATTGCGGCCCGTCGGGTATCTCCTGCGGCTGGCAGGCGACTGCGATCCACACAACTAAGAGTATGATCCATCGTATCTTGCCCCGCTTTGCCATCGTGTGCCATCTCGCTCGTCATTATCGACCTCATCGGTTTCTATTGTAGCGATAAACGCCATTCACGCAATCGCAAGGTATTGGGCTATAATATAGATGAACGGCCCCATATCTGGTGATTTAGAGAGTGAGAGATAGCTATGGCACGAAAAAGTGATGAAGAAGCCCGCCTAGAGCGCATGACGTGGTATGCAATCGTCGGCGTGCTGTTGGTGATGCTCTATTTCGATCGTGATTTGCGCTTGCCCGCGTATCTCGCGCCGATGGTGATCGCACTGATTCTGCTAGGTGTCAACACCTATCAACAGATGTCCAGCGGCTACAAACCCAG
>DAOTTV010000062.1:0-5536 GCA_034437755.1 Anaerolineae bacterium
CAATGCCACAGGCAACACGCTCCGACACCGCCCTCACGCCGATACCGACGCTGACACCGAGCGTCACGCCGATGCCGCCTGCCAGCCCGACCGCGACTGCGAGCGCGAGCATCACGCCATCACCCAGCCCGACCGCCGGTAATTAACAATCGTGTATAGTAATCCTTTACATGACTTCAGCCTTCACCCTAAATTCCTCTGGCGCTTTGGGATGTCGCGTGGTTTTTGTTGCAGAGGCTTTGCCCCCGCACCCCCACAAGGAACTATCGTTCCTTGATCTTGTTCATTTTGAACGCTATGCATTCAAAAAAGCAAAAGTTTTTGGTAACTACTCAGGTCAATTGATTTACGCCAGCTTCTGCCCTCAAGACAAGCACGGTTGAAGTCCCTCTCCTAGCCACCTACATAGTGGCGGTCGGGAGAGGGATTTAGGGTAAGGGCTGAGTAGTTACAGTTTTTGGCATTCCCTTTTTTTAAAAAGGGGACAAAAAGAACTTGACCACGCAAGATATGAAAGAACCATCCCTCGCCCTCATGGAGGGACTTTCTGAACCGTCCTGCTTCCCTTTCTCCTGGCGCTAGCGATCGGGAGAAGGGGGTTGGGGGACAAGGGCCGAAAGCAGTTCAATAGGTTCGCCAACAACATCAGTCGTGATATAATCACACGGTAGAGTATGCTAATTATTTTGAGGAGATTTTTTGAACATGAGCAACAATACCCAGCGTGGACGCAATGACTTGCTGACATGGGAGCAAGCCAAGCCCGATAATTATTACAAAGCCGATGCCAATTTACAAAATGTCCTGCGCCGTTATCTAGGTACAGCGTATGACGCGCACCAAACGCGCCTGCTCGATACGGGGGCGGATGTCGCCACCGTGATCGACCGCGCCGCCAAGCTGGAAGATCGCATTGGCAATCACCCACGCCTCGAACGCTGGTCGGGCTTGGGCGAGCGCATTGAGCAGATCGAGTTCGCCCCGTATCACGACGAAATCGGGCGCAAGGTGTGGCAAAGTGGCGTGATGGCGGTACAGGGCGAAGCCGGCAACAGTGTCTTACAGATGGGCTTGTATTACCTGCTCGGTCATAATGGCGAAGCGGGCTATATGTGTTCGCTGGCGTGTACGTCCGGCTTGATCCGTGCGCTACAGCAAGCCGCCGACGATGACCTGCGCGACAAGTATCTGCCGCCCCTGCTCGATCCGACTTACGACACGATGCAACACGGCGCACAATTCCTGACCGAAGTACAGGGCGGGAGTGATGTCGGCGCGAACGCGGTGATCGCCTCAGCACAGGACGACGGCACATGGCGCATCAACGGCGAGAAGTGGTTCTGCTCCAACATCAACGCCCAACAATTCTTGATGACAGCGCGCGCGAGCGATGCTGATGGCACACGCGGGCTGGGCTTGTTCCTCGTGCCGCGCACGCTGGACGATGGCACGACCAACGGCTTTCATCTGCGCCGCCTGAAGGACAAGCTCGGCACGCGCACACTCGCCAGTGCTGAGCTGGATTTCGTCGATGCGGTGGCGTACCCCGTCGGCGTGGTCGATCGTGGCTTCAAGACGGTGGTCGAGCTGGTGCTGAACACGTCGCGCCTGATGAACGCGGTCGCCTGCGTGGGGATGATGCGCCGCGCCTACATCGAAGCCGGATATTACGCCTGCCACCGCAAAGCCTTCGGCAATAGCATCGCCAATTATCCGATGGTACAAGAAGCCGTGACCGAGATGATGAGCGAGTATTACGCCGGCACTGCCAGCAGTTTCTATCTGGCGCACCTGCTGGATAAGATCGAGACCGGACGCGCCAGCACCAGCGAACAAGCCGCTTACCGGATGCTGGTCAACATCAACAAGTACATCACCAGCATTCGTGGGACGCACAGCATCCATCGGGCGATCGAAGTCCTCGGCGGCAACGGCGCGATCGAGTCCTTCAGCATTTTGCCGCGCCTCTATCGCGATATGATCGTGCTGGAGAGCTGGGAAGGCACCCACAATGTGCTGTGTGTGCAGGTCTTGCGCGATATTATGCGCTATCAAGTGCATGAAGGCTTTCTGACGGAACTCAACCGCCAGCTAGCAACCGTCACTCACCCGGACTTGCAAGCGATGCGAAACACAGTCGCGGATGCGATGCAACGCTTGGTGACGATGTTGGACGTGATGCAGGAGCAAGGCAACGCTTACGCACAAGCCCATGCGCGGCGCATGGTGGATTGGGCGGCGTATACCGCGCAGGCGGTGCTATTGCTGGCAGAGGCACAGTGGGAGCTAGCGAACGAACGCCCGTCGTACAAAGTCGATGTGACGCAGTTCTTCATCAATCAACATCTCACGCCGGATTATGACCCGATGAGCGACGATCACTTCACCGAGCGTCTCGAACGCTTGATGATCGCGCTATAGAGCGCAGGCGGGGACACAATCCGCACGTCCCCGCCGGTCGTCTGTTTTAAATCGCCTCATCCCAGACGGACTTGGGGCGATTCGCGTCGTCTTCTAAACCTTCAGGAGTCATCGAGAGCAGGAGCTTCTTCTCGAACAAGAATAAGATCACATGACCGGTGATAATCCCCTGCGCGACGACCGCTAGCAGTAGCACGAGCAGAGTGTTGTTGTCGGCATAGGTCATGGTATTCGCCTGCTGGGTATAGAGCAAGCCGCCATAGACGAAGCCCGCAATCACATTGCCGAAAATCCACATCCATGCCTGACTGACCGCATGACGCAAAGAGACATACTGCGCCGCACTGACACAGGCGATGAAAACCGGCATCGCTAGCAAGAGCATCAGGTCATCTGCCACCGCAGGATTATAGAAATCGACGGTATAGATAGCCATGCCCAGCACAGCGAGCGCAATCGCGCCAGCGATGCCACCCAGCACGCTCGCCTTGCGCCAGCCTTCTGCCGCCCAGTACAGGTGATTGCGTAAGAGCCACCGCTGTAAGATGCTGACCGAGAAGCCAACTGCACCGCCGAGAACGACGATAATCAGCAAGCCACCGGCGGCGTGCATGATATTGAAGCGATTGCTCGACCACCACGCCGTGCTTTCTAGCCCTTCGATCACCATCACTGTGGGGAACATCGCAATGCTGGAGATGACGCTAGCGACAGGATAAATGAAAATGCTGGCGACCAACCACCAGAATAGAAATGTATAGGGCTTAATCCGATAAAGGTTCTGCATAGTAAACGTGTTACCCTTTGTTAGCAAACGATCAAATCAATAAAGGTCGGATAGGATGAGATCAACCGGACGCTCAACGGCGGCGGTGATCGTCGGTATAGACTTCAACGTAAATCGGGGCAAGCTCGCGTTCGTCATCGTCGTTGTCCCATTCCAGCACCGGGCGATCGTACAACCACAGCAGGACGATGCCGGTAATCAAGGCTTGTGCCGAAACAGCCAACAACCACATGAAAAGCGTGCCGAAACTGCCGAGCGGGTTAAAGGGGCCGGGATGGTTGATGAGGAACAATCCCGTGAAGACGATGCCACCGACCAGATTGCCCAGAATCCACAGCCATGCTGAATGGGTGACGCGCCGCAGGCTAAACCACTGTGCCGCGCTCAAAAAGAGGGCGAACAGCGGCATGGCGAACAGCAATTGCTCGGTTATGCTACTATCCGTCCAAGCGGTCGATAGCAAGGCAACGCCACCGCCGAGCGCACCGCCGATGGTGCTGTTACGAATCCAGTGAAGCGGTTGCCAATCGAGATGATCGCGCATCAGGCGATATTGTGCCTCACCCGCGACGAAGCCCACAGCTATGCCCGGCAACAACAAGCCTGCTGTGATCGTCAATATACGAAGCCATAGCGCCGGCTCACTATCCTGCACGATGACCACCACCACAATCGCCAGCGGTGCCCACGCCAGCACACAGGCAATCATCGCCCGTGGCCATAATAAGACTTTATCGAGGACCCATTCCATCAGGAAGCGATTGGGATTAGGACGGATATTATGCATAGGGGGATTTATCCTCTTACAACCTGCCTTTAGTTATATGATACTCGCAAATGGCGGTTTTGTGTCAAGATTATCATGCGATTTACAGATAATGGGCGAGCGTGGGGCAGTCGTCACTTTTGTGCTATGATGTGACACTCATCATCGCCACAACGACAAAGGCCCGACTATGCGCGATCAATTCCTGCTCGACCCATCGGTGATTTTCCTCAATCATGGCTCCTTCGGCGCGTGTCCGCGTCCGGTGTTCGATCAATATCAGGCGTGGCAACGCGACCTCGAACGCCAGCCCGTGGAATTTTTGGGGCGGCGCTATACCGATCTGTATCAGCACGCCCGCGCCGAACTGGCGACGTATCTGGGCACGGATGCCGATCATTTGATCTTCGTCGAGAACGCGACCGCCGGCTTGAATATCGTGGCGCGCTCGCTACGGCTCACAGCGGGCGACGAAATCCTGACGACGGATCATGAGTACGGGGCGCTCAATCTCACATGGCAGTATATCTGCCGCGAGACAGGCGCGACGATCGTCGCGCAAGCCCTGCCCGACCCGCTGATTGAGCCACAGGCAGTCATTGATGCCATCTGGGCAGGCGTGACCGAACGCACGCGCGTACTGTTCTTGAGCCACATCACGTCCGTCACCGCCCTGATTTTGCCCATCGCGCAATTGATCCAACGCGCACGCGCCGCAGGTATCCTGACGATCATCGACGGCGCACACGTCCCGGGGCATCTAGCGCTCGATCTCGACGCGCTGGGGGCGGATTTTTACAGTGGGAACTTGCATAAGTGGTTGTGCGCGCCCAAGGGATCGGCGTTTCTGTATGCGCGTCCGGAGCATCACGAATGGCTCGACCCGCTGGTGATTAGCTGGGGGTGGGATGGCGCGGGCTTGTTCCAGCGCATGGCATGGCAGGGCACGCGCGATATTGCGGCGTTCCTGACGGTGCCGACCGCGATCGAATTCCAGCAAGCGCACGACTGGGCACAGATACGCCAGCAGTGCCACGCGCTCGCGATGACCGCCGCCCTGCGCGTGTGTGAGCTATTCGGGACGCACCCCCGCGCGATGCCACGCTTTCACGGGCAGATGGCGATCGCGCCCTTGCCCGCGTGCGATCCGGCAGTGGTCAAGCGTCGCCTGTACGATGAGTACCGCGTCGAAATCCCGATTACCCAGCACGGTGACCAACCATTCGTTCGCATCTCGATCCAAGCCTATAACACCCGCGCCGATGTCGAGCGTCTGCTACAAGCACTGCGCGCAATTTTCGAGATTCCCGACGACGCTTGAAGCGTTGCTAAGAGCTAACGTAACTACTCAGGTAGAGTCTTCTTGTGGGGTTTCACCCCACGCCCCAGCAGGGGATGTCTCCCCTGCACCCCAGTTTTGCCGAACGCTTTGCGTTCGGCGGGTACAGGTTCAAAGGACGATCGTCCTTTGCGGGGGTTCGGGGGGAACGCCCCTGAGTAGTTACGAGCTAACTTTTTTGTAGTAGTGCAATTGGACGTTCAAGCGACCGAATGTGAGTTCA
>DAOTTV010000063.1:0-6850 GCA_034437755.1 Anaerolineae bacterium
GATTGGCTTTACATCGCCAACTATACTTATACCCATAATGATTATGCGCTCCAGAGGCATCAAATTGGTGCCATGCTCCAACTTGCAATATCGAACCCGAGTGAACGGGTCAAAACGCTCTATCATCCGGTTGAAGACGGGGTTGCCCTAACACCTGATGAATTACGGATTGGGTTAGAATTTATAGCAACGCACTACGAAGCGGATAAACGCGTTTTGATTGCCTGCCGTGCGGGTGTCTGTCGGAGTGCGGTGTTCGGTATCGGTGCCTTGATGAAAGTCGAAAATATATCCTTACCGGATGCCTATCGTGTCGTCAAAACACATCATCCAGATGCGCGTCCCTTCTTTCCGCCGCTTCAATCGCTAGCAGAGTTCTTCGATGAAATATTCACAGAAGCGCTATATGATGCGTTAAAGGTAGAGTTTAGATCTCACCGTTAGCGACGCAATTCTATCGTGAGTCATTACCTGATCCCTGCGGGGATTTTTTTGATTCGGGTGCTTGCATACGCGATTTTGTGGCGATTGACCCCATAGAAGCATAGGGTTTTTCCCCCATCCGTGCTGGGCGAAATAGAAGCTCATTTCTGTCATCATAAAGACAACGAACAATGACATCTAGGAGGACAGCAATGCTCAATATCTTTTCTCGCTTCAAGCAGGGGTCGGACATCGCACAGGATGATATTGATGTGCAGGTGATCGATATGCCGACGGAGCCGATTGCGGTACAGCCAAGCGTTACGCCACAGATGCAAGCCAATATCGACCCGGTTCATAAGGCGATTTTGACACAGATTGCTCTTGTGAGTGTCGAAGAGAATGCCCAACTTCCAGCCTTACTCTCGGAGACAGCACAATCTCAGTTAGTACGCTGGGTGCGGCTACCACGCAATCCACGCATTGCGGGTGATGAGTTATTCGCGTTGGATGGCATCGATATGATGGTGATTGTGACTGACGAAAGCAAATCCGTCGATAAATACACTTTGCGCTGGCTCGAACTGCTGAAGCAGTTCAATACGCCGATCATTGTGCTGTTACCGTATGAAGTCAAAAAGCGGCGTGAACAAGACCGCTTGAACGAATTCGCACAACGGATTGGCTTACCAGTGATGAGTGTCACCTCAGATAATCTGGAGACGGCACGGCGTGAGTTTGTGGAAAAGACGATGCAGATTGCTCCCGCGACGGGACTGGCATTGGGGGCGCATATGGCGTATTTCCGCGAGCCATTGATGCATAACCTGCTGACGACCGCGACCGAAGATGGTCTGGTCGCGCATGAAGTTGCGGATATTGAACAGGTGAAGATGGAACTGGTTCGGCATATATGTGCGGCGCATGGGTGCAACGGTCAACGCTTCGAGCAACACCGGATTGCGCTAGAAACACTCATCAAGACGATGACGCATTACACCGAGCAGTTCATCAACCGCCTGCCGATGCGCGATCCGCAACGGCGCACGCGTTTCGTCAATGCGTTGAGTACACTGTTCATCGGCTACGCGACAGCAATCCATCTCGGCGCGACCCCACCCACATTTCGCAAAGAACTATTACCACAAGTCTGGAGATTGTACCGTGCGAGTGGGCAATCTGTTCGGGAATGAGAACGCGCCGAAGCGGGTGTTCTCGATGAATGCTATGCGCCGAGCCTGGAAGCAAGTTCGGCGCAGTGGCAAATCGGCAGGCACAGACGGCATGACACTAGATGCGTTTGAAGCCCGTCTCAATCACGAACTCAATCGCTTGCGCCAGCAGATTATCGCCGGCAGTTATCGACCGCAACCCGTGCGGCAATTCTACATTCAGAAGAAATCAGGCAAGCAACGCCCAATACAGGTCTGGTCGGTGCGCGATAAAGTTGCTCAACGTGTAGTCGTGGATTATCTGACCCCGCACCTCGAAAGTCGATTTCTGGACTGTAGCTATGGTTTCCGCCCGGGACGCTCGGTGAAACAAGCCATTGACGCGGTAAAACGCTCGCGCGATGAACAGCACTTGTGGGTCGTCGATGCGGACATCAGCGACTGCTTCGGCTCGATCGACCTTGAATTACTGATCGGACAGGTACAACGGGTGGTCGAACCGCCGATCATCATCGACTTGATACGACTTTGGTTACACACGCCCATCGAGGGGCAACCGCACGTTATCGCCGGTGTCTCGCAAGGGGGTGTCATTTCACCCTCGCTGGCGAATTTGTACCTGCATCGCTTTGATCAGATGATGCTGGCTTCTCTGCCACAATCAAAACTAGTGCGCTTCGCTGACGATTTTATCACGCTCAGCACGACTGATGACATCGCTATCTGGAGTCTCGAAGTTGCACGTCGCTCGCTGGAGAACCTCAAGTTGAAGTTGAACATGCGCAAAACAAGCATCGTACATTTCGATGAAGGCTTCAGGTTTCTCGGCTATCGCTTTCACGAAAATACCGTTACGAAAGGGTAATCGGCATGCAAGTGTATATCAATGAACAGGGGGCTGTCGTCCGTAAAAAGGGTGGATTGTTGAAAATTACCAAAGGCAAGCACACCATTCAAGAGTTACCGCTGATGCAAATTGAGCAGTTGATCTGTGTTGGCAATGTGCAGGTGACCACGCAAGCCGCAAAGCATATGGTGAAGCAAGGTATCGATGTTGTGTTCATGACAACAACAGGCACCTATAACCATCGCCTGGATAAATCAGAATCGAAGTTTGCAGAATTGCGACGACAACAGGTTAACTTATGTGACAACCCCGGACGCAGTTTAGAAATCGCACGCCAGATCATCATCGGCAAAATTAACAACCAGCGTGTAATTCTACATCGTCGTGCCCAGCAAGACCAGCGTGCGGCAAAAGCCCTGATGGGCATGTTGCAATTGCTCAAGCAAGTCGAAACCGCTCGCGACATCGACCAATTGCGTGGTTTTGAAGGCAAAGCGGCGGCATTCTACTTCGATGGTGTGCGGACATTTTTTCCGGAGACATGGGGCTTCACCAAACGTCAGTACCGCCCTGCACCTGATCCTGCTAACGCGCTTTTGAGCTATGCCTACACACTCTTGCTGAAAGATGTGACGGCGCGGATTCACCTGGTTGGACTTGATCCTGCATTTGGCTTTTTTCATGCGCTCGAAAATAACCGTCCAGCACTGGCATTGGATGTCATGGAAGAATTTCGCCCGATAGTCTGTGACGCTGTGGTGCTAACACTGGTCATGGATGGTTTAATCACACTCAAGGATTTCGAACATACCAGCGAGAGAGGTCTCCCTGTCAAGCTGACTAAAACAGCTCGTGAGATTTTGATCGAAGCCTACGAACGACGCTTGTCAGAGAAAGTGTTTCATCCGATGGTGCAGGGCGAAACCGAACTCCGTAATGCCATTAAGTATCAGGCACAGCAAGTACGCTGGTTGGTTGAAGGGAAGGGACAAGATTATCTGCCCGTGCCCAATCAATAAATCGCTAATCCTCTCATCTAATTGTGATGAGGGGACCCCTTAACACTAGATAACATATGAAGGAAGAATAATTATGCCCAATATGATCAGTATGGGACGCGCTGGCAGTGTTAATCCAGAACGTGTGGTGATGGTTGCATCGCTCGACTCGGCTCCGGTGAAACGCTTCATCAAGGAACTTGACCCAATGCAGATACTCAATTTGACGTACGGCTATCCGCAAAAATCAATTATTGTGTTCGAAAATGGCATGGTGGCGATCACGCGCTATAAAGCAGGCGAACTAGCAATTGCAATTCGGCTCGGTAAGGAGGTGCATCATGACTACGATGTCCCCTTCTAGTAGCCTCATCATCTATACCGATGGTTCACTGACACCTGATGGTGCAGGCGCGGGTGTCGTTGTTCTCGATCATCTCGGACGTCTCCTGCACATTGCCAATCAAGTACTGGACATTACCACCAACAACGAGGCTGAATATGCCGCGCTGGCATTCGGGTTGCAGATTGCGGCACAGCTACAGGCGGAAGTGGTTGAAATCCGCGCTGATAGTGAAGTCATGGTCAACCAGATGCGCGGTGAATTCGCGGTTAAGAGCCACCGCCTGAAACAGTTTCACTGGCAGGTATGCGAACTGGCCCGCAAGTTCCCGCGGGTGCGCTATATCCACATCCCGCGCGATCAGAACGCACTGGCGGACACGCTCGCTGCCGAAGCCTCTGCTGGACGCATCTGGACGCTGGAGGCACGCTGATGTTTTGGATTGTGTGCTACGACATCACCGACGATAAGCGGCGGCGCAAAGTCGCCGATATTCTCGAAAGCTACGGGCAACGCGCCCAATACAGCGTATTCGAATGTGATATGAGCGGTCGTCAGCAGATGACACTACAAGGTCAGTTACAGCGCGTGATTGACGAATCTGAGGACGACATCCGCTTTTATCCACTCAACGAAGCTGACATCGCACGCGTGGAAACACTCGGCAGGAAAGCCAAAATCAACCGCCTGCCTGCGTTCTACATCACACCGTGAACTCATATCCTCAATGTAGATCCTGTGCATCTGCATTGGGGGAATACTTAATACTCATCATATAACAAAAATGTAACTCAAAATATTGGTGTTTGAGTGCTAACACTCAAGCGTTTATGGATATTATGCGATATACTGTTGCTATCTTAGTCAACTATTTGAAAAGATTGTACAGTTTTAAGCAAGTCTGGTAATGAGGGACTTATCATCTACCAACTTAAAAAGGGAAAACTATGGCAACTTTAAGACTAACGGTGCAGACCATCACGCCGTTGCTGATGTACGGTGCTGACCAGACTGTACCTGAACTACGCGGGTCAGCTTTTCGTGGTCATTTGCGCCACTGGCTGCGTGCGGTTTTGGGTAGCCAATATACTCGTGAAACCGATCTTTACGACGCAGAGAGCCAGATTCTCGGAAGTACGGAGCAGGGTTCTAGAATCACAGTGAAGGTTCAAGCAAGTCGTTCCATGCGTCCTAAAGCGAAACAATGGGTACTGCCAAAACGAACATCACGTGGTTACAGTCCCCGTTACAACGCTTATCCTGCTGATAGCGAATTTCGTCTAACATTATCAACGCATCCACTCGATCAGAGCGATGTATTGGCAGACGATAGCCCATTAGTGAAGGCTGTTTTTCTGATGGCGCATTTTGGTGGACTGGGACGACGTGCACGGCGCGGGAGTGGTAATCTACACGTCATTGATGCCAAAGGATACACCAATGATGCTCTCCCCTTAGCCGTGACGGCAGTCAATCGCGATGAACTACGTGATTACTTGCGTCTCGTCAGCCAATTTATCAGTTCACCGACGCAGGTTGTCGGTCATCGACCGCGTTTTGCGACCTTCGCCCACGATACCTGTGTAGTACTTATTGGAAATGAGACTCACGTCACTTATGAGGATGCCTTCGATGAATTATGGCGCGTATCCGGTCCATATCATGATAAAGGCGGTATCTTCGGGGATGTGCGCCCACGACGGGCCGCCGCCGTTCACATGCGCATCGGCGTGACCAAAGACGGTTATGTCGCACAAAAAACAATTTTCTATTCTGGACGTGGGGCTTGGCGAGAGATGAAAGACTATATTCAACATTGCACCATCAACAATTTTGAAAAAATCTATGGTGATGAAAGCGGTTGGTCATGAGCTATTTCATTGTTGTCACTATCGGTCCCGTACAAAGTTACATCAGTCAAGCCCGCCGCACCCAAGATTTATTTCAGGGGAGTCGCATCTTATCGTATCTGGCGGGGCGGGGTGTGGATAAAGCACACGAACTTGCTGGTGCAGACCACGTCGTTTACCCATCGTTGCCGGAAATGACAGGTCAATCTCGCCCACCCGAAGAATACGGCAGTGTGCCGAATCGGCTTGTGATTGACTGGCAAGGGGATGAAGCAAGCGCGATAACCTGTGCCAATGCCATCAAAGAGACGATCACTGCCTCATGGTTGACCTTATCACGAAACACCCGTGAGTATTTCTTGCCTGCGACTGGCGGAAATGATGAGGCAATCTGGAAGGCACAGGAACAGCATTGGC
This sequence comes from Anaerolineae bacterium, assembly GCA_034437755.1. Taxonomy (GTDB): domain Bacteria; phylum Chloroflexota; class Anaerolineae; order Aggregatilineales; family Phototrophicaceae; genus JAUZRW01. Next base: position 6,051 of record DAOTTV010000063.1, read on the forward strand.
TCGAATGCTATTGGGTCGTCGTTGAGCAAAATCCAGACGAGTCTTATGCAGATAATATGCAGTTTGCCAACGAAATGATGGGGTCGCGCAAATTATTGCGCGAATTTATGCAAATTGATGAGCAAAGTATCAAAGATAGTATCACGGGTGAGCATGGTGTATTACATGATGGAAAAGATGCGGTGGCTTACTGGCGCAAACGTAAAGCTGAACAACGCAACAAGGCCCTGCTTGGTGACTCAGAACGCTTGAGTGCTATTAGCACCATCAAGCGGTTCGCCCATGAGCAAGATAAAGACAACCAACCAATCAATCCACCACTTGTAATTGAGAAGCGATATCCATCGACTAGTAGTATTGCCGTCGCACCCTTCAAATATGATGTGCTAAAAGCACTGCCGCAATCCCCTGATCTCGTCAAAGCACTGGATGATTACATCATTGCCCTGGAAGCTGTATTCAAAAAGCCGAGTGATTTATATTTTAGCATCCGCAATCGCTACAATATGGAATATTTTCCCTACATTGATGAACAAGCCGCAGAGACGATGCGCGATACGCAATTAGCGGAACTCGTGCAAAAATTCCGTAGCATCGATGGGGATTATCTCTATGAAGATACACTCATAAGCAAGACTATCGAAGAATACAGTGGACATCTGCCCGAACCCTCGGAAATGAAGACATTACAATCAGCGCTGAAAACCCTCACAAAAGCCGCTCGTGCGCTCGAGATTACGCCACCTCAACCTTATCTTGCCATTCTCTCAATGGATGGTGACCATATGGGCAAAACGATT
>DAOTTV010000064.1:0-16547 GCA_034437755.1 Anaerolineae bacterium
TTTTTTGAACGCATAGCGTTCAAAATGAACAAGGTCAAGGAACGACAGTTCCTTGTGGGGGTGTGGGGGCAACGCCCCTGCAACAAAAACCACGCGACATCCCAAAGAGCCGGTAACATGCGCCTAGCCAGATGGTTAGGCGATCAAGCATCCACCAAACATGAGCGCCAGCTACGTGCTATCCATACGAGGCTAGCATTGTGTTAAAATATATAAAGTTCACTTAACATCACAGTCTAGCATTGACCATCCATGCACACACAATCGACACCCAACAAACGCAAGAAGTTGTCCAATCTCATCATTCGTTTCATCACGGGCATGCTCGTTCTCGTGCTGGTCGTGTTCGTCGTGCTCTGGGGGGGATGGATGGCGACTGTGCCGCTGATCGCCATCGCCAGCCTTGCTATTGCTGAACTGCACACGATGGCGAGCCAGCGCAACGGCTATAACGACCGCTGGTTGGCAATTGGCGCGACCATCGGCATCATCGGCGGCGTTCATCAGCAGATGCCGCTCTGGTGGTTGAGCGCGACGGTGATCGCGCTAGCAGGTGCGTTCGTGCGCGGGGGCGGATCGTGGCGGCGGTTGGGCTTCATGATGCTCAGCCTGCTGTACATCGCCTTCCCGTTCGCGTGCTTGCCGATTATCCGGCAAATTGACCCCTTCGGCATTCACTGGACGTTCGCTATTTTGTACAACACATGGAGCAACGATACATTCGCCTATTTTGGGGGCAAGCTGGTGGGCAAGCGTCCGCTTTATCCGCACCTCTCGCCCAACAAGACCATCGAAGGCGCGATTGTGGGCATCGTCTGTGGCGCGGTGTTATCGATGGCAGTGCTCGATCGCGTTGATGAATTGACGATCGTGAGTGGTATGATGCTGGTGCTGGCGACCGTCACCTGTACAGCGGGCGATTTCTTCGAGTCAGGCCTCAAACGTTACTTTAGCGTGAAGGACTCGCGCTTGCCGGGGGTCAACGTCTTGCCGGGGCACGGTGGCGTACTCGATCGCGTCGATGGCTTAATCGGTGTGATTATAGTCGTTTTCATCTATCTGTTTCTAAATGGGTATGTTTAATCGTATTCCGTGTAGGATATACTGCGGCGGTGGCGCACGCCTGCCTGACAAGCGCCGTACTCTATAGGCACGTACATTGTGATGAGGGACATCATGCAAATACCGATTACTATCCTGACAGGCTATCTGGGGGCTGGCAAAACCACTCTGCTCAATCGCATTTTGCACGGCGACCACGGCAAGCGAATTGCCGTGCTGGTCAACGATTTCGGCGCGGTGAACGTCGATGCTAAGCTCGTTGTCGATGTTGAAGGCGAGACAATTTCGCTCGCCAACGGGTGTATCTGTTGCACCATTCGCGGCGATCTCATCGAATCTGTGCAGACCTTGCTCACTAGCGATACCCCGCCCGATTACATCGTGATCGAAGCCAGCGGTGTCAGCGATCCGGCGCAGGTCGTCATCACTTTCAATCGCTCAGCATTGCGCGCCCGAGTCCGCATCGATAGCATCATCACCGTGCTGGATGCCGAGCAATTCAGCGATATCAACGGTCAACCAGAAACGCTAGTGCGCGACCAACTGCGCGTCGCTGATATTGTCCTGCTCAACAAAGTCGATCTGGTCGATGATACCCAGCTTGAGCAAATGCACACGCTCATCCGTGAACTCGTCAACAAGGCCCGCATCATCGAGACCAGCTATTGCGATGTACCCCTGCCCTTGCTGATTGATGTCAACGCGCACAACCCACAATGGGCGACACAAAGCCCCGATCATGGTGTACACGTCCACGATGTTGACGAGATGCTCGATCATGAGCATCACGATCACAGCCTCGTCTTCAGCACATGGACGTGGAACTGCCCTGATCCGCTCTCGATCATGGCTTTGCGGCGCGTGCTAGAAGATATTCCCATCTCGATCTATCGCATCAAAGGCATCGTTTACGCGCAGGACATCCCCGATCAGCAAGTGATCTTGCAGATGGTGGGCAAACGCGCCAGCTTAACCGAAGGCAGAGCATGGCAAGGCACACCGGCAACAAGCATCACCATGATCGGTGATCCGCACGCTTTTAGCGCACACGACTTCCGCGAGCAATTAGACGCCTGCCGCGCCGATGACACGGGCGACTCGGTCTCGCTGGTGGATGGCATCCTGCGCTGGTTGCGTCTGACTCGGTGAGTGTACCTATGCCTCGTACACAATGGTCGATCGTCCTGACAAAGCACGCCCGTGAGCGCATGACCACGCGCCGTATCTCGCAACGCGCCATCGAACGCACGGTGCAAGCCTCTGACCAGCAGAAGCAAGAAGATGATGGCGATACCCAGTTCATCAAGACCGTCTCTGCGCGGCGCGTGCATGTAATCGCCAAGCCTTTGCCCGACGAACACAAGTGGCTCATCAAAACGGTATGGGTACGGGGCGAAGCCGACCCACACCCCATTATTCGACTGCTACGCCAGTTGCGCGCTCGCCTGTTCAATCGGTGAGATTAAAATCGCTTAATATCACAGCATCGCTATCAGCGCGCCTGATCGATCGTCAACGATTTTCTCACTGTACAAAGCTGGCCCAGTTGCTATGATCGGCGCGTGCAGGTTTAATTTCTTATGGGCAAGATTTATCGGCAATTTAACACTTCTACGTTATACTCTCGTTCAGCAATTTAGAAATCCAAAAGGAGTCTTGATACATGAGCAAATTACGTTATCTCGTTGGCGTACTCGTGCTTGCATTGGTCGCTAGCGTTGGTCTAGCCCAAGATGCAGAACTCGGTACACCCGACAACCCGATTCAGGTTTATTTCGTTCCGTCTGCAGAAGCACAAACCCTGATTGAGGGTGGCGAAGTTTTGCGCGAAGCACTAGAAGAAGCCACCGGTCTCAGCTACGAAGTATCCGTGCCGACCAGCTACGCCGCCACCATCGAAGCGATGTGTGCCGACCCCGAAAGTAGCATGGGCTTCATCCCAGCCGCCGGTTACGTCATCGGGAATGAGCGTTGCGACATCGAAGTTCACGCCGCCGCCGTTCGCTTCGGCTGGCCCGTGTACTGGGCACAGTACATCGTCCGCCGCGATAGCGACATCTACACCTTTGAAGACCTCGAAGGCGCATCATGGGCTTATCCCGATGGCGCATCGACATCCGGCTTTATCGTGCCGTCGGTAGAACTGCAAAGCGCCGGTATTGAACCGGGTGAAGAAGTCGAAGCGGGTGGCCACAATCAGGCTGTTCTCGCAGTTTACAATGGCGAAGTGGACTTCGCGACCACTTACTTCAGCCCACCCCTGACTCCCAACGCTAGCTGGGGCTTTGGCGATCTGCCGGAACCATACGACCTGACCGTTGATGAATCCTTCGTGACAGACGAAGGTCGTCTGTTCGTCGGCGATACCCGCGTCCTCGATGCACGCTCGGCGGTTGCTGAACAAGCACCGGACGTGATTGACGAAGTTCGCGTCCTACGCATCAGCGACCCGATCCCGAACGACACCATGAGCTTCGGCCCGAGCTTCCCTGAAGACCTGCGCGATCAAATCTTCGACGCACTGGTGGACTTCTCGGAAACGGAAGAATGGGGCGAAAGCGCACTGGGTAGCGATGATGGCTACAGCTGGTCAACCCTGACCGAAATCGGCGACGACACCTTCAATTCCGTGCGTCTGCAATTCGAAATTCTCGGTCTGACTGAGGAAGACGTTTTCGAAGGCAACTAATCGCCTTTTACCAAACAGCCAAACAAACGGGTAGGCGTGCATTCACCTGCCCGTTTTGTTATCATTTACCCGCTTGTTGATGAGACGAAGACGAGAAGATTTCATGCTCATAATTGAGAATTTAACCAAAGTGTACGACAACGGCTTCAAGGCGCTGGATAACGTGAGTTTTGAAGTGCCGGATGGTCAATTTATCGCCCTCATCGGCTTGAGCGGGTCTGGCAAATCGACTTTGTTACGGTGCATCAACCGCTTGATCGAACCGACCGCAGGACGCATCATCTGGAATGGGCAGGATATTACGGCGATCAACAACGAAGAGATTCGTTATTTGCGGCGGCGCATCGGCATGATTTTCCAGCAGTTCAATCTAGTGAAGCGCAGTAAGGTGATTACCAATGTGCTGGCAGGCCGTCTGGGGTATACCAACCCGATTTACAGCTTGCTCAATTATTTCCCGCAGGAAGACCGCGATAAAGCGATTGCCAATCTAGAACGGGTGGGCATTGGCGAACAAGCCTACAAACGCGCCAGCGAATTATCCGGCGGGCAACAACAGCGCGTCGCTATCGCCCGCGCCTTGATGCAAGACCCGGAACTGATGCTCGCCGATGAACCGGTCGCCAGCCTCGACCCAGCGACATCCCACGGCGTGATGAAATATCTCGAAGATTTGAACAAAGACGACGGGCTGACGGTGCTGTGTAGCCTGCACTTCTTGAGCCTCGCCCGTGCTTATGCCGACCGCGTGATTGCGCTGAAAGATGGCAAGCTCGAATTCGACGGCGGGCCTGACCAAATTGATAACGACCGCTTCCGCGAGATTTACGGCGAAGAGGCTGTCGAAGTCGGCATTTCGTAAAGAGGAGACAAACTTATGGCTATCCAACCCCCACCCGACGATAAAGCGAAGAACAACGGCGATGAATTGCGATCGGCACGCCGCCGCCTGTTGATTGTGCTCGCGTTTGCGCTGGGCATTATCATTTATTCTTATGGCTGGACGGTGACCGAGATTGATCTCGATCTGCCGCAGGAAGAGCGGCGACAGACAAACGTGACGATCGCCCTGCGCGAGTTGCTCTCGCCTAATATTTTCGATCAAAAGCGCGAACTGAGCATTTACACGACACCCTTCTTGCTCGATTGCTCGACAGGCGAAGCGCCGGCGCAAGCCTTCCCGGATGACGCAAGCGGTGGCGTGATCGTTGAGCCGTCCTGTGCCGATTCCGACGAGACGGTGACCTTCACCGTGCAGAATGTCGAAGGCAATGCCGAAGCGCGTGTGCGCTGGTTGCCACCAGCTGAAGACGATCAGGAAGAAGCGCGTCCGCGTCCACTAGAAATTATTGAGACCGAACGCGAAGATTTCATCATTGGCGCTGAGGGACGCTATACCGGACAATTTGAAGTGCCGCGCATCCGCGGTGGCGAGGGACAGATTCACGAGGTGCGCGTGCTGGTCGCCGTACCAACAGGCCCGATTCGCCTGACCGAAACAGCGATGCTCGTCATCGACCGTATGTTACAGACGATCTTCATGGCACTGGTCGCGACAACAGTCGCCATCCCGATCGCGGCAGTGATTAGCTTCTTCGCCGCGCGCAACCTCATGCGCGAAATTCGACTCTCGCTCGGTAGCCTGTTGTTGACCTTCGTCGCGCTGGTCGTCGGTGGCTATCTGGGACAGCTTTTGCTCACACCATTTGCCCAGCTTGGTGTTCGCATCGGGCGCGGCGATGTTGGCGGGTCGTTCGGAGCGCTGGTCGCCTTCATCGTGCCAATCGCCGTACTGATCGCCGTGATTAGCCTGCTCAATTTCATCAATCGCGGCACCACGCGCAAGGATAAGCACCATACCGAAGAAAACCAGATGACGCAGACGCTGAACACGGTCGTCACGTCGCTAGCCTTGATTTTCATGGTGGGGGCGATTGGCGGTCTGGGCTTGCTGGGTGGCGAGCAGATCAGCGCCCTATCGGATCAATTCCGCCCTGACGGAGTCGAGAATTGGCGTGTGGGGCTGGTCAACGCCACGGCATTCTTGATCGGGTCTGTCGGCAACTTCCTGACGATTCTAGGGTCGTTGACTGAACTAGCACTGGGCATCGTGACCTTCGTGCTGGTCGGCTTCGCCCTATCGAGCATCATCAACAGCTGGTTTGGTAACGCGCTCCGTCGGATACCAGAAAGCCTCAATCTGGCGCTGGGGGCTGTGCTAGGCGGTATCAGCGGCACATTCCTGATGATGGCGATGGGCGTTCTGGGCACATGGGCGGCACTGATGGGCTTGTTCCCGCCACTCGTCGCCGGCATCCTCGGCGGGCAGATCACGCTCTTGATCGCCACGCGCCTCGGGGTCAATCAGCGGCTATCCGGACGAACGCGGACGATCGCCCGCCGCCTGAGCATGATTGTCGGGTTGGTCGCTGTTTTCCTGCTGACGTTCGAATATCTGAGTATCAACCGCGCGTTAGTCAACGGCATCTTACCACCGCAACAATCAGCGATCGTGCTGGGGATGGAGTTGCCGTTCAACAGTTATATCCTGCGCGCGGGCGTGCTGGGTCTGGTGCTGGGGACGATCGGTGGCGGCTTGGCGGGCGTTAAAGCGAGCTTCCCGCTGGGCGATGTGCTGTACAACATCTCGCGCACGACGCTGAACATGGTGCGCTCGATCGAACCGCTCATCATGGGTCTGGTGTTCGTGGTGTGGGTCGGCATCGGGCCTTTTGCTGGTGTGCTGGCGCTGACGCTCCATAGTATCGCGGCGCTGGGCAAGCTCTATAGCGAGCAAATCGAGAACATCGACTCCGGCCCGCTCGAAGCCCTGCAATCGACCGGCGCGAACCGCCTGCAAACCATCATCTATGCCGTGATCCCGCAGATCATCCCGCCGTATATCGCTTTCACGATGTATCGCTGGGACATCAACGTGCGGATGTCAACCATCATCGGTTTCGTCGGTGGCGGCGGTATCGGTCTGCTCTTGCAACAGCAAATCAACCTGCTTCGCTATCGTGAAGCGGGGGTCGCGGTGCTAGCCATCGCGATCGTGGTTTCGATCCTCGACTATGCCAGCGCCTCGATCCGCGAGCGATTGGTATAAACGCCTCTACGCCCTCTCCTGACCGTATCCGATCGGTCGAGAGAGGGCACAGCCTGCGCCCGCCTTCAGCGATTGCGTCCGTACTTCTCGTGGCTCTTGACCCAATCGGACGACGAAATCGCCGCGCCGAGTGAGATTTCCCCCGCGAGCGCAACGCCTGCGATGATCTCGGCAAATTTCTTGACCTTATCGCGCCCATAGCATCCCATCAATTCCAGACATTCGCGCTGAGTCGCGAGACTTGTGCCGCCGCCATAGGTCGCGACAATTAGCGATGGGATCGTGATCGCAAGATAGATATTGCCGTTATCGAGCAACTCCGTCGTGATTATCGCCGCTGACGACTCCGCGACATTGGCGACATCCTGACCGGTCGCGATGAAAATCGCCGTGATCGCGTTCGGCGAGTGCGCGCCGTTGTTGTTCGCCCCGCTCAAAAACGCGCCGATCGTCGCCACGTTGCTATGATACGCCAGACTCTCAGGTTCAACACGCATCACACGCTGGAGTACATCGCGCTTGATCTCGGCTTCAGCAGTGACACGCTTACCGCGTGTGTGTAAGATGTTGACCTGTGAGGCTTTCTTATCCGTCGCAAAGTTCGACTCCAGATAAAAATGGCGGATCGGATCGCCCTTGTAATGCTCCATAATCCAGTTGCTAGCGGCGAAAGTCGCGCGCCCGACCATATTCTGCCCGGCGGCATCCCCCGTCGTGAAGTTAAAGCGCAGGTAGACGTAACGCCCCGCCAGATAAGGGTCGATGTAAGTCAGCTTCGCCACACTCGATGTTTTCTCGGCTTGCTGGCGCAAATCGTCTATATTCTCGTTGACCCACTTCACGAACTCGCGTCCCGAACGAGCGTTATTCATGACGAAGACCGGCGCACGTTGCAGAGACCAGTGCTAGCGGACGGCACTGCTGCCACCCGTATGATGATGGCGATTATGAGCAGGATGATTGTATCCGAAAAAGCCTATGTATTAGTCGCTGATTATATCAGGGATTGTGAATTTTCGCTCTCAAGGGGCTAAGCCCTGCCGCACGAGATCGACATCAGTCGTCGTGATACTGCCGTCGCCATTGACATCCGCCGGACGATTCGCGTCAAGTTGCGGGTTCGCGTCGAGCCGATTGATGACGAAGATCACATCAACCGCAGATACACGCCCATCGCGGTTGACATCAAGCACGACTTGTGTCCCCTCGACCGCGCCAATATCGACCGCCCCACCGACCACCCGCGCCATCCCACGCTGATCGACATCAATTGGATCATCGGTCGTGCCATCAGCATCGACATCAATACCGAGCGTCGTCTCATCCGGCAGTAAACTGTTATCGCCAAGATTCTCCAGCGGACTGCCGACGGGCAACCCGTGATAGGGTATTGGCGTGTTGCTCAACGTTGGGATCAGATCGACCGTGCTGAGGAGCGTGTAATTTCTACCGCAGGCGCTTGATCCGTCCTGTACGTTGCGCCGTCCGCGTAAATCCGGCCCACTACAATTACCATTGCCCGATTGCACCAGCACACTATTGTAGAGATAGACGAAAGACTCAGTGCTGAGGCTATCGCCTGCCGTCGCCTGATTATACGCGATCGTCACCTGTCGCCCCGTGATGGTCGGCGTGTAGCGGTTGACGTTGGGATTCATATCTTGCAGGTGATTGTGCATCGCCCCGCCAGTATCGCTGGCGCTATTCTGGCTGAGCGTCACGTTGACCAGCGTCAAGAGGCCGTAATTGGCGATCGCGCCGCCCTTACCCGCGCTCGCCGTGTTGCGATAAAGACTGCTGTTGACGATCCATGCTTCGCCGCCGATGCAGATCGCGCCACAGGCAAGCGCCTGATTATCATGCAGGACGCTGGCACGGGCAGTCATTTGTGTTTCAAACGCGCTGTAAAGCGCGCCGCCGTGATTGCCGGCCTGATTGCTGGCGATCGTCGTCGTATCGAGCGCCAGCGATTGTGTCGGAGTGACGAAGATCGCGCCGCCATCGCCACCAGCACCGTTCCCCATGAGATCACTCGTTGCAAATGTCAGGTCAGCCAGCGTATAAAGTGCGCCGCCGTCTCCCGACGCATCGTTATTGCTCAGGGTTGTCGCGGTGATCGTCGCCGGTGCTTCGGTATAGATTGCGCCACCGTTGCCGTTTGTCGCCGCGTTCGCGTCGAATGTCGCGCGGGTGATGGTCAATGTGCCATCTTCAACGTACAAGCCACCGCCGGCACGCGCCTGATTGCCCGTGAAAGTGCTGTCGGTGATGTTCGTCGTGCCTGCGCCATTTGCGATATAGACCGCACCGCCACGAGTCGCCAGCGTCGGATCGCCGTTATTGTCGAAGACGACGGTCGTCAAATCGACCTGTGTGCCACCAGCGAAACCACCATCATTATTGTAGAAGCGGCTATCACGAATGGTCACATTGCCGAAGCCTTGCACCGCATATGCCCCACGCTGATCGGTGAACGTCGTATTTTCGATCACCAGCGTGCCACTGCCAGCTAAAGCCGCCCCGTTGATGGTCGCTGTGTTGCTCAGGAACTCGCTATCGCGGATGGTGGTTGTCGCTGTATTGCGCGCCGCCCAGACCACCGCGCCAATCTGCGCCTGATTGTTGACGAAGCGCATACGCTCGATTGTCAGATCGCCTTCATGACGCACCACCCCACCCCGCGACAATTGGTCGAGCGTCAGACGTGCGTCGATTGTCATATCAGCCAGCGCGAAGGATTGTGTGGCGAAGAAATTTCCGAATAAGCTATCATCCACCCAGAAAGAGACCGGACGATAGGCAATCGTGATCTGGTCGCGTCCAGCGCCGGCGATGCTCATCGATCGTTGTAGCGTGACGAAGGGTTCGCTGAGGGTGAGTGTCCCGCTTACGTCGAGATAGATGCTATTGGGCATCGTCAGCGAAGCCGTGCCACAATCCGTTTCGTAGGTTGTATCGATCGTGCGGTTAGCGGCGGTATAGGCTTCGCGCAGAGAACAGAGGGTGTCGCTGTGGTCGGTGATGTCTAGCAGAGTGTTGACGGTCAACAAGCCAGTTTGGGCTAGGCTGATGCCACTCATCGCCCAGAGCAACAACCCCACCAGCCAAGCTCGATGCCCGTATGAGAAGAATCGCATGCGATTATCCTTATCATCCATGTCTGTCTATCAGGTATACAAGGTAACTACTCAGGTCAATTGATTTACGCCAGCCTCTGCCCTCAAGACAAACACGGTTGAAGTCCCTCTCCTAGCCACATAGTGGCGATTGGGAGAGGGATTTAGGGTGAGGGCTGAGTAGTTACTATACAAGAGTATAACAAGCATAGCACGCTAGCACCGCTTTAATCGCACGCTTATCTATATTTTCGATAATAAGCATGAATAGACACCGATCAGATGTGATATAGTACAAGGTGTATCTGCTATCTAATCGTCATTGTACATATGGTTTGAGGATGCTTGAGAATGCGCGTAAAACAACTCGTCAATATTCTGCTAGCGATTGTGGTTTCGGTTAGTGCGGGCTGGGTGGCTCGCCAGATCAACATGCCTGCCGATAGTCGCAACTGTAGCGAAGCCGCGCTGGAAGCAGTGCTAGACGGCGGTGATTTGATCCTGCGCGATTGCGAATTACGCATTACTGAAACGAAAGTCGTCACCGGCGATGTTACGATTACCGGCGGTATGCTCCAGAGTCAGGACATTACGCTCTTAGAAATCGCTGAAGGCGGCAACCTGACATTAGCCGATACCGCACTGAAGACCAATCACGTCCCGCTGGTGATCCTGCCGGACGCGACCGCCGTCCTGCACAACGTCGTGTTCTTCGGCGGCAACAAGCCACTGGTCAATCACGGGCGGTTGACCGCAGTCGATACGCTCTTCCAGAATTTCACCTGTCAAGCGCCCTGCTATGGCGCGGCGATGCTGAACATCGGTCATGCCACAATCATGCGCGGGTTCTTCCGCAGTAACACAATCACAGCACCGGATGACTGGCGCGAACAACGTCTCTCGGTAACGGGCGGCGCAATCCACAATCGCGGGCAACTGATCGTCGCACACTCACGCTTTAACGATAACACCGCGCCCTTCGGCGGTGCGATCGACAATCAGGGGCATTTGCTGATCCAAGACTCGACGATGACCGGCAACCGCACCACCGTTGACCAGACTGGCGGCGGCGCGATTCTCAATCGGGGACGGGCGATTGTCCAGCGCGTGCGCTTCGAGGAGAATCAGGCGGGTATCGCCGGCGGGGCGATCCTCAACCGCAGTGGCCTATTGACCGTGCATGATAGCATCTTCGATGACAACGCTTGCCTGACGCAACAATGCGCGGGCAGTGCGGTCTTTAACTTCCACGGGCAGACAGACGCACGCTTCAACTACTGGGGACGCGAGAGTGGCCCCAATCGCACCGAGACCAATCTCGTACCAGAAGCCTACACGCCCTATCTGGAAACAGTGCCCAGCTGGGTGCGATAAGGGTCGATGACTCGTGGCGAAACCGACATCGTTGCATATGCGCCAGTGTTAGTGTAAAACATTAACAACGCTGTCATTTATTGTATACATAAGTCACGCAGTATACCTGTAATCTCCCTTGCAATACCGTTACAATAAACTATATGTCAGCAGATCATTGTTCAAGCAATAATTTGATCTCATTTAATCGACTATAGCAACAAGGGAGCGCTATGCGACAGATTACACCGATACGTCTTGATAACGGCGATGTTCGCTTTTGTGTGTGGGGCTACGATGCCGAGACAATCGACCTGCATCTGCTCAACACGGATACTTACATCCCGATGACACGCGACGACCACGGCTATTACACCTGCACTGTCAGCGATGTCGAGAACGGCGATCGCTATCAATATCGCATCGACGGTGATAAAGAACGTCCCGACATGGGATCACGCTATCAACCAGAGGGCGTGCATGGCCCATCGGTTTTTATCGACCAGCACTTCACATGGAGCGACGCGGGCTTCGTGCCGCCGTCCTTGCGTAACAGCGTGATCTACGAATTGCACGTCGGCACTTTCAGCCAAGATGGGACATTTCGCGGGATCGTGCCGCATCTACAACGCTTGAAAGACATGGGCGTTACTACGATTCAGCTGATGCCGATTGCTGAATTTCCCGGCGGGCGTAATTGGGGCTACGATGGCGTGCAACTCTTCGCCCCTAATCACGATTATGGCACACCCGATGACCTGCGCTATCTCGTCAACGAAGCTCATCGCTTGGGGCTAGCGGTCATGCTGGATGTGGTCTATAACCATCTGGGGCCTGAAGGCAACTATCTGTGGGATTATGCGCCGTATTTCACCGATCGCTATCAGGGCGTATGGGGCGATAGTCTGAACTTCGATGGCGAACACAGCGACGCAGTTCGCAATCACTTCTTAAGCAACGCGATTTACTGGTTAGACGAGTTCCACATCGACGGGTTGCGCCTCGATGCCACCCATGCGCTACTCGATTTCAGCGCGGTGACCTTCCTCGATGAACTGGTGGTGCGCGTTGACGAGTGGGCAGACGCGCACAATCGGCGCGTGTATCTCATCGCAGAGAACGACCAATCGAATCGACGGTTGTTACTCCCGCGTGAAGCCAACGGAGTCGGGCTAGATGCTCAATGGCTTGACGATCTACATCACGCCGTCCACACCCTGCTGACCGGCGAAAATGACGGGTACTACGCTGATTACGGCGAGTTCGGTCAACTGGTGAAGTGCCTGCGCGAAGGCTACATCTACAGCGGGCAGTATATGCCATCGCGCAAGCGCACACACGGCACGTCATCGGCAGACATCCGCGCCGATAAGTTCATCGTCGCCACGCAAACGCACGATCAAGTCGGCAATCGGATGCTGGGCGAACGCCTGAATCAGCTGATCGATTTCGACGCGCTTCGCTTAGCGACAGGGCTATTATTGCTCTCGCCCTACGTGCCAATGCTGTTCATGGGGCAGGAATACGCCGATCCCGCGCCATTTTTGTTCTTCACATCCTTTGGCGATGCCGATCTGATCAAAGGTGTGCGCGCTGGGCGCAAGGAAGAATTCAAAGATTTCGCATGGGAAGGCGACCCGCCCGACCCCCAAGACCCGACGACCTTCCAAAAGAGCAAGCTCGCGCATGATCTACGGCATGAGGGACAGCACGCGCAGATTTATCAGTTGTATCATGATCTGCTCAAGCTCCGGCGCGAGACAGCCGCCATCACCAACCCCTACCGACAGGCGACGCGCATCCTCACGCCGACGCCTCAGCACGCCTTCTGGATGATGCGCGCCGATGCAACGCAGGCGATTTATGCGGGCTTCAACTTTGAGGCGGAGCAAGCCGTGACGCTGGAAACGCCCGTCGGCAATCTGCGTAAGCTCTACGATAGCCACCCCGATGCGACCGCACCCGCGACCATCCACAAGATGAGCCCGATCACGATCGCCGCGCATCATTTTGTCATCTACAGCACGATTTAAATCGTCAACCCTGTTAAGTGGAGTCGAAAGGAAAAACATATCATGACAACCGTTGTTCCTGATTTAGATCAATTGCTCGATGATCTGTTTCAACAATTTCAAGTTCCGCGGGCGACCTATCGCTTGCAGTTTAATCCGTCCTTCACGTTTCAGGATGCACAGGCGATCGTGCCCTATTTGAATCGATTGGGCATCAGCGAAGTTTACACCTCGCCGTTGTATAAACCGCGTGCCGGCAGTACGCACGGGTACGATACGGTCGATTACAACACGTTTAATCCGGCGCTAGGCACGTATGATGATTTTGAAACACTGGTGAGCGAAGTCAAACGCTATGACATGGGCTTGCTGTTGGACATCGTGCCGAATCATATGGGCATCAGCAAGGATAACCCGTGGTGGATGGACGTGCTCAAGCATGGGCCGTCATCGGTGTATAGCTATTACTTCGATATCGACTGGCAACCGAAGAATCGCGCGCTCGATAATAAAGTGTTACTGCCCGTACTGGGCGATCACTACGGGCGCATCCTCGAAAATGGCGAACTGCAACTCGTCTATTGGCATGGCGATTTTTACTTGCACTACTACGACAATCAGTATCCAGTCACGCCTGATGCTTACGTCGATATTCTGACGCAAGCCTACCACCACCTGACCGAGAGCGCGGACGACGCATATGCCGAAGAAGAATTACAGAGCATCATCACAGCCTTACGCCACCTGCCGCCGTATTACACGACCGATAAAACCAAACTGCGCGAGATGCGCCGCGAGCAGAAAATCGCCCGCCGCCGCTTCGTGACCCTGCATGATAGCAGTGAAGCATTTCGTGATGCACTGGATGCCGCCCTCGAAACGATCAACGGCACCGCCGGCGACCGCGACTCGTTTGATCTACTGGATACCATCCTTGAGCGGCAACCATACCGCCTCTCTTATTGGCGCGTCGCCTCTGATGAGATCAACTATCGGCGCTTCTTCAACATCAACGATATGGCGGCAATCCGCATCGAACATCCGGAAGTGTTTCAGGATACGCACCGCCTCACCTTCCAGCTGATTGGCGAGCGTAAAATCAGCGGTCTACGCATCGATCACCCCGACGGGCTGTGGAATCCCAAGTTTTACCTACAACAATTGCAAGAAGAGTATCTGGTCGCCCGCCTGCGCCATCACCTGCCGGAAGACGAAATCGACCGTGACGTAATCCGCGAGCGATTAGTACAGCTGGAAAGCGAGTATCAACCGTCGCAGTGGCCGCTATATGTCCTCGTAGAGAAAATCTTATCCGAGACGGAACCCCTACCCTTCGATTGGGCTGTACACGGGACAACCGGCTATGACTTCATGATGGTCGTCAATAATCTCTACGTTGACCCGATCAACGAGGACGCATTCAACACGATCTATCAACGCTTTATCGGTGAAGAAGCGGATTTCCATGAGATTGTCGCCGCTAGCAAACACTTCACAATGTCCGAGAGCCTCAACAGCGAGCTATACACCCGTAGCGCACAACTGGCGGATATCGTTGAGCAGAATCGGCGCTATCGTGGCTTCACCCGCCACAATATCGAGAAGGCGCTGATGGCGATCACATCGGCCCTGCCGATCTATCGCACGTACATCACCGACGAAGAACCGATCACCGAGCGCGACCGCCATTACATCCACGAAGCGGTCGAGATCGCCAAGGCACGCACACCGCGCCTGCAAAGTTATCTCTTCGACTTTGTGCGCGACACACTGATGCTGGAGAATCTCGACAAATTCGACGATGGTCTACACGATGACATCCGCGAATTTGTGATGCAATATCAACAGATGACAGGCCCTGTGATGGCGAAGAGCATGGAGGACACGGCGTTCTACATCTATAACCGCCTGACATCGCTCAACGAAGTCGGTGGACACCCGAACATGTTCGGCATCACCGTGCAGGAATTCCATAATCATCATCTCAATCGCCCGTATCCTAATTCGATGCTCTCGACTAGCACGCACGATACCAAGCGCAGTGAAGATGTACGCGCCCGCATCAACGTGCTATCCGAGATGCCGGACGAGTGGGAAGGTGCGTTGACGACATGGGCGCGCATGAACTACCCTGCCAAGACACGCATCAACGCTGAGATGCTCGCCCCCGCCCCCAATGACGAATACTTGCTCTACCAGACAATGTTAGGCGCGTATCCACTGGCAGAGGACGAAGACGACATCGAGCAATTCACAACGCGCCTGCAAGATTACATGCACAAAGCCATCAACGAAGCCAAAGTACATAGCGATTGGATTTATCCCAACGATGCCTATCATCAGGGCGTGCGTGATTTCATCGCGCATATCTTACAGGATAAAGCCTTCATCGAGAGCTTTAAGCCCTTTCAGGAGCGCGTGTCATTCTTCGGCTTCGTGAACTCGCTCTCGCAGACCTTGATTAAGCTGACTGTGCCGGGCGTGCCGGATATTTATCAGGGCAATGAGCTATGGCGTTACAGTCTGGTTGATCCCGATAATCGCCGTCCAGTCGATTACGACAATCGACAGGCGATGCTTGACGATCTGCTCGCGCGGCACGAGAACGATCGCGATGCCCTGCTGGCAGACTTAATCGCCCGACCGGAGACAGGTGCGATCAAGCTCTACGCGACCTGCACCACGCTCAACTTCCGCCGCGATCATCCGACGCTGTTCGCACGGGGGAGCTATATCCCGATCAACGGCAAAGGCGCGAAGAGTCAACACATCTGCGCGTACATGCGCCGTCATGAGGATCAGGAGATCATCGGCGCGGTGCCGCGTCTGGTCGTGGGCTTAACTGACGGGCAAACGCGGATGCCACTGGGGGCGGAAACGTGGTCAGATACCGTCTTGAAGTTGCCGCCCGTCCACGCGACGCGCTATCGCGATATCCTGACTGACGAGGTTTACACCATCAATGCCGACAGCGACGAACTGGCTGTTGCCACGCTCTTGCGCCGTTTGCCCTTCGCCATCTTGCAGGCTGAATAAATGAGGCTCTTTGGGATGTCGCGTGGTTTTTGTTGCAGGGGCGTTGCCCCCGCCCCCCTAACCAAAACTTTAACTGTGAAAATCTCGATTTTCACAGCGTTTCGTTCAAGAACGGGTCTTAAATGACAAACGATAAAAGTTTTTGTCCCCTTTTTTCAAAAAGGGGGGGG
>DAOTTV010000065.1:0-3626 GCA_034437755.1 Anaerolineae bacterium
AGCATCGTGTATTGCTCTTCGAACAATTCATGCAAGGACTTGAACTGCGGCCCGACCACATTCCAGTGATACTTACGCAGTTTGGTATACAGCATGTATTCATCTGCTAACAACTTTTGCAGAATATCCACGCAGGCTTCCATTGCTCCTGTCGATAATCCTATCTGTGGTGTGAGATCACTCATGTTTGCTCCTTTGTTCCTGTAATCGACATGCTCAATTTGCAGTATACAGCAAGGCGCATAAGAGATATATCAATACCAGCTAAAGAGATGCTGATTGTCACGGTTGGGTCAGGATTTGTGGCCCTTCATCGGTGATCGCGATGGTGTGTTCAAAGTGCGCGCACAGTGAGCCATCTTGCGTGACGACCGTCCAATCGTCGTCCAGTTCGTAGAGATCGTTCAGACCGGCGATCAACATCGGTTCGATGGCGTAGGTCATGCCGGCTTTCAGCGTATAATCAGGCCAGATCGGTCGTCCGCGCCGTGTTTTACGGCGGGGCCACCAGTTCGGCACTTGCGGCGCTTCGTGCATCTTCTGCCCGACTCCGTGTCCGGTGTATTCCAGCGCGACGCTGTAGCCGTTCTTTGAGGCGTATTTTTGTGTCGAGCGTGCCACATCGCTGAGCTTGTTGCCCACCTGCGACATCTCGATGGCGACGTAGAGCGCCTCTTCAGTGCGCTGGAGCAGGCGTTGCACCGCCGGCGCGGCTTCGCCAATCGCGTGGGTATACGCCGCATCACCAACGTACCCGCGATGGAAGCACGCCGTATCAAGGCTGATGATATCGCCCGCTTGCAGAAGACGATCCGCACGGGGGATGCCGTGTACCAGTTCCTCGTTGATGCTGGCGGTGATTGTCGCGGGATAGGGCGGTTTATCGCCCGGCGCATAATTCAAAAACGCGGGCGTCGCGCCGTGATCGCGGATGACGGTCTCGGCGATGGTGTCCAGTTCTTTGGTGCTGATGCCCGGCTTGAGGGCTTCTTTCATGGCGGCATGGGCTTGCGCGACGATTTGCCCGGCTTCGCGCATGATGGCGATCTCGTCTGCGGTTTTCAATATCACATCAGGCATGGTGTCTGTTCATCCTCTGTTTGTGGCCTAGCAATCAGAATCAGGCTTAGTTTAATGCAATTGCCCGATGATAGCGATAGAGCTTGAGCGATTGCAAGACCGATCACCGCTGGGCGCGTGCGTCAGCGGGCAAGGTATCGCTGACGGTGTGTTGTAGATCATTGGCGAGGCGCGACAAATTCGCCGAGACGCTCTCGACCGTGCGCGTGCTGACGACGCTCTGCTCGGTCATGCGCTGGATGCGGTCGATATTGATCGCAATCTCCTCTATGCCATCGGCTTGTTGGCGGATGATCTGATAGATATTGCTGACGGCATCGCGCGATGCTTGCACGTTTGTCGATAATTGCGTGATGACATCGTTGGCGGTGTGCGTGCGTTCCATGCCGGTTTGTACGTTCTTCATGCCTTTTTGTGTGGCGGCGACGGTCTCTTTCATCGCTTTCTGGATTTCGCCCAGAATATCGCGCACCTGCTTTGCCGAGGCGGTCGATTGCTTGGCGAGGGCGCGTACTTCATCGGCGACGACCGCGAAGCCGCGCCCCTGTGCGCCGGCACGCGCCGCTTCGATCGAGGCGTTGAGGGCGAGCAGATTAGATTGGGTGGCGATCTCGCTGACGGATGAAATGATCGTGTCGATGCGTCCGGTCAGGCGGGCAAGCGTGACAATCGCGCTGGCAATCGCTTCGACCTGTGTTTGAATATCGCTCATGGATGCTAGCGATTGCTGGATGGCGGTGCGCCCTGTCGCGCTGATGTCGGTGGCAGTTTGTGCGCGTTGGCTGACGTGGCGGGCATCGGTGCTGATTTGCTCGGACAGTTGTAAGAAGCTATCGAGCATCGAATTTGCCGAGCGGATGACGGTCGATTGCTCCTTGGCTTGGGTCGATTGTTGCTGGGTCACTTCGTCGATGGCGTGCGAGGCGCGTACTAGTCCATCGACCGTCACGCCCATGCGCGTTGTGATCGCCGTGATTGTCTCCTGCGGAAGCTCGGTGGCGGTCGGCGGCGCGGTTTCGATCTCGTTGCTACCGGTTGTCAGGGCGCGTTGATGCGTATAAATACCGACTGCGCCCAGCACGCCATAGGGCACAATCGCCATCCACAGCAGAGGATGACCGATGATCGCATACAAACCGACGAACAGTAGGGCTGTCAGCAGGGCGAGTAGGCTGGTGCTATCGGCAAAATGGATCTGGATACTTCGTCGCATGAGGCACTCTCTACGCAATCGAACAAATGCACGCACTTCATTGTAAAACGGTCGCTGGCGCGTCTCAATCGGAAGCCCGTTAGGACTTGGTTGCCATCGGGTTGTCGCCCCTGTGAATAGCTTGTCAGTCGTATCTCTCCGGTGCAAGCGTAAGCGGGTGACACTAGGATTAGGCACACACATCTGCTAGGATATGATAATCCTTTGCTTCTTTCGTATCTTGCGTGGTCAAGCCCTTTTTGTTCCTTTTTTGAAAAAAGGGAATGTCAAAAGGTCAAGAAACGACAGTTCCTTGTGGAGGGCGGGGGCAACGCCCCTGCAACAGAAACCACGCGACATCCCAAAGAGCCAATCCTTTTTGTTATATATCTTGATGAGTCTATGCCCAGCCCAAAAATCGACTTGTACTTCCCACGAGAACTGACCGACCTTGAGCGCCAGGCCCTGTACGTCGAGCTAGAGACGATCGCGACATGGGTTGAGGTGCGCCGCCCCTTCGCCCGCCGTAACCAGCGACGTGCGCTCGACGTGCGCGATCAGCGCGAACTCTTGCTCTTGCGCTTGCAATTGTGGCGCGATGAAAGCGATGATCCCGCGCTCCAGCGTGAGCTAAACGCGCTCGCGCAGACGATCCGCAACAAAGCCCATGATTTGTACATGATTGGTCTCAGCGATGGGCAACAACTGGGCGCGTCGTATGCGATCACGACAGCTATTCGTAAAGTGATGGTCGATCTGCAAGCCTATCGCCCGCATCAGTGGGATGCCGATGGCACGACCACCCGTGAATTGACGGGTCTCCTGCGGGCGATTGGCACTGTGCCCAAGCAAACCCTACAAATGACCGCCATCGACGACTTCCCCGAAGATTACATGCTGTTGGGGTATACGGCGGCGGATATTGTCGAGGAGTTCGCCGCCTATGCGCGGGTGATTGTGCGTCCGCAATTCCACACAGCACGCGGACGCGCCGAGTGGACGCTGGACGAGACGCGCGCACTGGTCGCTGAGATCGCAGGTACAGCGCACGAAGTGATCTACGCCACGACCGCGCAAGGCGATCCGCTCGCTTATCATCTGGTCGATGCCGAGTTCATGCGAAATTGGGTCGAACACGCGACGTATTATCTACACGGCTGAACGACAAGCCCTGCACCAGCGACTTCAGCCGCTGGCGAGAGGGATGAGGGGTCTACGAGCAAGGTGTCATGAGAATTTTTGTGGCTCTTTGGGATGTCGCGTGGTTTTTGTTGCAGGGGCGTTGCCCCCACACCCCCACAAGGAACTGTCGTTCCTTGACCTTGTTCATTTTGAACGCTATGCGTTCAAAAAA
>DAOTTV010000066.1:0-18932 GCA_034437755.1 Anaerolineae bacterium
AACCTGTACCCGCCGAACGCTTTGCGGTCGGCAAAACTGGGGTGCAGGGGAGACATCCCCTGCTGGGGCGTGGGGTGAAACCCCACAAGAAGACTCTACCTGAGTAGTTACTATATTTTTACGATATAGTATTTGAGTCAACTAAACACAAGGACTAATGATCGTTATGTTGCACGAAACCCCACGAGAACGCATCATCGTTTTATTGATCGTACTCGTCACCGTCATCATCTTCGGTACTTTCGTCATGAACCTCATATGAGGGGCATCATCCGCCGCCGACCAATTATCATCACCTGCTGAAACGAGAATTGTCATCATCTGCCAGCAGGTCGGTGTTATAATTACTGCATGCCATGCCTATGGCGAGATCGATGCTGGTCGGTTGGTGTGATTATTTGATCATCACTTTTGCTTCATACATTTACCGATATACATTCGTATCTTCGCTCGTGTTCTTTCATATCATCTGAACAACTGGGCAGTGTGGCTAATTATTTGTTGGTATCATATCGGGTAGAGTCATCATGGCAAAACAGAATAAGAGTATTCTTTCATCGGATAAACCACGGCGGGGTGGGGCGCGGCGCGTCTTGATCTTGCTGGGTTTAATCGTGATCGGCGCCTTGGCAATCGTCTATGCGCTGGTACAACCGTCCTTCACCGTAGATGAGCGCACCGTCGAGGCGGTCACCATCGCGGATGATACGATCGAGACGATCACCACCGATCGCAGTTATAGCGGGCAAGTGTTGTTAACGATATCTGGCACGGGGAGCGCGACCGCTGGCTATGAGAGCGACGCGTTTTATCTCTTCACACAGGCCGGGACGGTGCTGGATGAACCGATTCTCGAACCGTATAACGTCATCCTCGATGAGGCTGCGCCCCTGCTCACGCTCAATCTGGTCGATAATCCGCCGCCGTATAACCCCGATCATATGTACACTTTGTGCTACATGGTTGGCACGCCGGCGCGTCCGATTCAGTTCCGCATTGATGATAAATTCGCCGGCGATGCCGATCGCACGTTCCGCATTCGGGTTGAGGGCGACATCCGGCGTATGAGCGATCGTGAATATTATGGGTGTCAATCATAATGACAACTTGTTCGTAAACTCATCGAGTTAAACAATTTGCATTTGTGTTACATCATGTGTTACGATGTACAGTGTTCTTATAACATATATGGGATAACACATATGCCCCTCATCTTGATCGTTGAAGATGATGCGTCTAACGCAAAATTGTTGCAAAATATGTTACAATTAAAAAAATATGACACGCTCGTTGCAATTGACGGCACAGATGCGCTAGCGATGATGCTGAAGCATCAACCGGATTTAGTCCTGTTGGATTTACGCTTGCCCGGCGAGATCAAAGGGTGGGATGTGGTGCAACGCGCCCGGCAGAATCCAGCGATCGGACACATTCCCTTCATCGCAATGACGGCATACGACTCACAACATACCAAGCGTAAAATTGTTGAAGTTGGCTGTCAGGGGTACTTGCCCAAGCCTTTTACCTTGCAGGGCTTGCAAGCACATATGGAGTCGCTATTGAGGACAGCACATTGACGTAATAGTTTGAAGAGGGTGATATGGCGAAGTCAGTATTAGTGATTGATGATGACGAAAAGACCTATCAACTCATTGCGGATGTCTGCGATGGCACAGATTACGAGACGCTTTATACCTATGATGGCGAGCAAGGCATCATCCTCGCGCGTGATGAGCAACCGCGGGTGATTATTCTCGATATTCTCTTGCCGATGATGCAGGGCTGGGAAGTCGCCTCAATCCTGAAAGCCAGCCCGATCACCACGCACATTCCCATCATCGCTATCACCGGCGCGACCAATCTAGAGAACCGCCAGCGTGCGCTGGACGCGGGTTGTCGCGTCGTGCTCGAAAAGCCCTTCGACACTGCCCATATCCTCGATCTGCTCGATCAATACAGTGCCGAAGATGCCTAGCCCCACGCTGTCACAGTAAGGTCGCTCACGCATCGACCGTGCGAACATCCTTGACGATCTCGCCGCCTTTGATGACGACCGCGATATTGTTGGTGTTTTCCAGCACGCGCACATCATCGAGCGGGTTCTTACGCGCGATAATCACATCGCCCAGCTTGCCTACTTCGACTGTACCGACGCGATCCGACCAACCCAGACAATCGGCGGCGGTTTGCGTGCTGGCGACGATCGTTTCCATCGGCGTGAAGCCCGCTTTCACCATCAGATCAAGCTCGCGCAGGTTCGTCCCATGTGGCATCACGCCTGCATCCGTGCCCATCGCAATCTTCACACCAGCGTCATGCGCCTTAGCGATGCTCGCGGTATGTGCGTCAATCACCGCCCGCGCTTTACGCAAGCCGTATTCCGGCATCGACCCCGTTGCCTCGCCAATTTCGACCACCGCGACCGGCGCGAGCAAAGTCGGCACCAGATACGTCCCGTGTTCCAGCATCAGGTCGATGGCTTCATCATCCAGATAAATGCCGTGTTCGATCGAGTGGACACCTGCGCGCACCGCATTCTTGATGCCCTCTGCGCCTTGCGCGTGTGCCATCACTTTTACGCCACGCCGGAACGCGCCCTCTTGCACCATCACGCGCAGTTCTTCTTCGGTGAATTGCGTGAACTCCGGGTGGTCAGTCGGGCTGAGGACACCGCCCGTCGAACACACTTTGATGATGTCCGCGCCGGCCCGCAGGATTTCGCGCACTTTCTTCCGCACGTCCGCGATACCATCGCAGATGCCGCTGGGATTGCCCGGATACGCCGGAAACAGGTTCGTATCAATGCCCGATAGATTCCAGCCGTCCGTATGTCCGCCCGTGATTCCTAGCGGCGTGATGCTGATTTGCATCCGCGGGCCGGCGACTAAGCCCTGTTCAACCGCTTGCTTCACGCCATAATCCGCGCCGCCGGCATCGCGCACCGTTGTAATGCCGGCGTTCAGCGTGCGGCGCATGTGTAGGATGGATTTGTAGAAATTCATCGAGAAGGGCATACTCACGCGCTCTTCGAGGCTGGCGAGTTCCATCATCAGGTGAACGTGCGTATCGATCAAGCCCGGCAAGACATAGCCGCCCTGCGCGTCAATGCGCGTGATGTGCTGGTCGTCCAGCGAGATCGTATCGTTATCCAACGCACCGACGGTGATAATCTGCTGATCGTGAATCAGGATGTGCGTATCCGGGCGCGGGTCAGCGCCGGTGCCATCGATCAAGGTTGCATTGTGAATATGGATATAAGACATGGTAACTTCCTCTTTAAATTTTCAGGGTCTTTCGTATCTGGCGTGGTCAAGCTCTTTTTGTCCCCTTTTTGAAAAAAGGGAACGCCAAAAACTTTTGCTTTTTTGAACGAGCCGCGTTCAAAATGAACAAGGTCAAGGAACGACAGTTCCTTGTGGGGAGGCGGGGGCAACGCCCCTGCAATAAAAACCACGCGACATCCCAAAGAACCAATTTTAATTATGAATGATGACTTCATGATTGCCACTATACCGCTAATTGTTCGTGCGTGCCATACTATCGCTCGCACAGTAGCCACCAACACCCTGCCAGGGCGACCTATCGCACCCCCGTTGGTGAGGGCTATCATGAGACGCGATCACGTTGTTTTGTAGCTATACCTCACCACTTTTTACAAACGCTCTTATGTCGAACGTGTGCAATAGTCATTTAGGGCTTTTCCCTAAAGACCCCATGAGCTTTTGAAAAAGCTCAACCAAAAACTTTTGCTTTTTTGAACGCACCGCGTTCAAAATGCACACCCCCACCACAAGCGATATGCAATCGCCCTACCCAATTCCCCTTGTTCCTTGCAGTTTTAGTGTGATGTGATATAACGAATATTACGCACCGCTTGTGTGTCGCTTGCCCTTATACATTAACAAACGTCTGACGACCGCTTAGACCTGTAGGCAAGAACGCAAGCCACACATGACACCGATCTACAGACCGGACAGAGGGGTCTTATCAACTGTGAAACGGTATTTAGCACTCAGTCTTTTCGTCATCTTCATTGCTACCCTGTCCCCGATTGCACAGGAGAGCGATGATCGTCTTGTCTACATCGGTTTACAGCGCACCGATAGCACCATTTACGTCTATGACACGCGCACGGCAAGCGGGCAAGCGATCTCCGACACTTGGTCTGGGACGGTGAGTTGTGCCGTGCCTGCGCCGGATGGAAGCCGTCTCGCGTATGTCCAAACGCCCTTCCGCGAGGGCTTGTCGCGCCCAGCAGACGAAATGCTCGTCGTGACTGATTTTGAGCGCGGGGCGGGTGTACGTATCGCCGGCAATGCCGCGCTCTCCTGCCCGGTCTGGTTGAGCGATAGCCGCCGCTTGCTCTACACCATCGAAGTGCGCGAGAACACCAACACCTCCGTTCACCTGTATGACGTAGAGAGCAGGCAAGATCGCGTGTTGACCACCTTCGATAGCTTCCGGCAGATTGGCTTCACGCTTGCGCCGGATGATAGCGTGATTGCCCTGTGGGAGATCGGACAGCGGCGCGGGAGCATCCAATTGTTCGATTTTGCCAGCGAGACGCTGACGACGATCGTGCAAGTCACGCGCGAATTATCCGAGATCCAGTTCTCAACCGATGCCAATTACATCACCTTTAAAGCGACAGGCCCGACGATTGAGTATTTTTTGCACGATCGCCAGACTAACCAGACGATCGTCGCCACCGATGATGTTGAGCCGGATGTGTTCGATCTAGCATGGTCGCCGACGGCTAATCAATTCACCTTTCGCACGGAGCGCGGCGGCAGTGGCGATGATAACGTCGGCGCGGTCTTTGGCACGGGGAACGGGGGCAATCTACCGACCGGTGATGTTTACGTCTACGATGTTGCCAGCGATCGCGAGACCAACATCAGCAACACGCCCAACTTCCGCGAGAACGCGCCGCGCTGGTCGCCCGATGGCGCACACATCGCTTATCAGACGACGAATGGCACCGTCTACGATGTTGACCTGCACACCCGCGCCAGCGGCGATGTCCGCCGCATCAACGACCGCACCGGCGACGTGATCCCGTTCGAGATTTTGCCGCAGTGGTCGCCCGATAGCACGCAACTCGCCTTCGTGCGCGCGCAGGATACTTACGTCTATCACTTGCCGACGGATAACCTCATCAATCTGACCGCAGGTATCAATCCGATGCGGGCTTTCGCGTGGTCGCCGGATAACACGCGCATCGCGGTTGAGTCACGCGGGTTTGACAATCTGCTGGTGATCGACGTGATCGACGTGAACAGCGCACAAGCGCAACGGGTCGCAGGGGCGGCGGGCAATAATCAACTGGGCTTGTGGCTAAGTGATTGATGCGCCGCTTTTTATCCGCCTGTTTGTGCATTCTAACAATTGTGACCGTCTCTGACCGATCGTGACCGCTTGTGACACGAGTCATGGGGACGCATGAGCTATTCATTTAGGTATCTTGCACGAAACATTGCGACGAAGATTAATCGTTCCTTGACATCAGCTTAACGAGCGCCTATACTTATAATCAAATAGAGTTATTCTTAAACAATTTTTTGACGAAACACCCGCCCAAGCGCGGGTGTTTTTGATTCTGCCCCTGATGACACAGCGCATGATACAATCTTCTGCAATATGACACCTGTCTATTAAATTGAAGAGAGACCTGCCTGTGAAGCCACAACTGGATTACAGTAAATTGTTTGATCCTATTAAGGACATCACCACATCGGTTGAAGCCCTGCTCGACGGTGCGTTCGGTGGCTTGCGCGGCGACCAGCGCGAACAACTGAAAGATATTCATCGGGCGGCCTGGGGGTATCACACGCTCATCATGGATATTGTGACCTCGCTGGGGATAGAGCGCATCACCAGACGACCCGCGCTACGCCCGCGCTTCGACCAGTATCTACAGACGATCATCGCCCGCAGTGGCGCTCTGCTCAATGGCATCGACGGCCCGATCACCGACGAACAGCGCGTGAGCATCGATTACATTCATAGCATCGGCAAGCGGCTACAGGGCTATACCCCGCGCCTGTGGCTTTACTCTCAGCTCGATCAAGATATCGACCTGCATCCGGTCACTGCCTGTGACTTGCTGACGATCTTGCAACCGCTACAGATGCCGATTGCCGCGCCACCGATCGCGATGGAATGGGGGCTACCGGAGCAGTTGCCGCTGGTATGGGCCTGCCCGACTTATGCCAGGCTATGCCTGCAAGAACTGCTGACGAACGCAATTGCGGTCACGACGCAGGGGGCGATACAGGTACGCGCACAGGAGAACGACCAGCATGTACTGGTGCGCGTGCAGGATAGTGGCATCGGCATCGATCATGCTGATCTGACGGCGATCACGCGACCCTTTTACCAGATTGCAAGCGCGGACGGACTCGGGTTGGGCTTGCATCTTGTACAACGCTTGATGACCCATCAACGGGGTAAATTTGCGATTATGAGCCGTCCTGACGAAGGCACAATCGCGCATGTATTGTTTGCTAAAATAAGTGAATGAAAAATGAATTTTAATTTGTTAAGGGTTGAAAAACTCATTTTACCTTATAATATTTGCATGATACCTTAACGATATAACAATAAAATGCGGGAACTAACATGCATACACCCTTGTATACTACGGCTCATCTTGTCTTAAAGTTGACACAAAAGCTCCAAGCACAACAGCATCTGCTCAACCCTACCCAGCGCATGACTATGCGTCGTATTCATCGTTATGTGATGGATTTGGATGCAACCTTTGCCAACGCCGGCGATCAGCTATCGCGGCAACAGCGTTATCAGATGATTGATCTGGCGACACCGGTACAAGGCTATGTTGAGATGTTATATGAAGGATGGTTGGGCGACATCCACACGACCCTACAGGCGGACATCGTTCATCTGTGCCAGCTCGTCCAGCAAATGAATGATATTCTGACGGGCAAGGATCAGGTCGATAAGACGCAACACATCGTTGGCAACGTCGGTTAAGCGCGCTCACAGGCGGCGATAATAGCGCAACCAGTGCCGGATACGCTCATCTGTCAGCCCTTGGAGGGTATGCCCCGCGTAGCCGTGCGTGGTCTCGGCGGCGATCAGCGCGTTATACACCGCTTCTTCGACAGCTTCGACAGTCGCCTGAAAAAGCGTGTTGAATATCTCCCCGCGATCATCTATGTGCTTGCGTTCGCTGGTCGTCCCTGTCTGGCGATAAGCCGTCGAAAACGCGATCACAAAATCCCCACTACCATGATGACAAACGGTACCTGTCCGCGCTAAGCCGAACGCGGCGCGATGTGTCAGGCGCTGGAGCTGGCGCGCAGTCAGCGGCGCGGATGTCGCCAGCACGATCATCACCGAGCCATCAGGCGCGGGTGGGTCGGGCGCTTGTGCCAGATGTTGCCCGATCGGCACGCCGCAAATCGTCAACTCTGGCAGACGACCGAAGTTCGTCTGCACCAGTGCCCCCAACTGATACCCGTCCGCACAGCGGCGCGATGCGGTGCCGATGCCGCCCTTCAAGCCGTAGCACTGCGTCCCCGTCCCCGCGCCGACGCACCCTTCGCGCACTGTCCCGCCCTGCGCGGTGGCGATCGCCCGTTGGACGTGTGCGCTGGTGATGACGCGCTGACGAATATCATTCAGGTAACTATCGTTACACTCGCCCACCAGCGGATTAATCGACGTTGCCGTCGGGTGCTGGCTCAGCGTGTAGTCAATCAGCGCATCGTTGGCGCGTCCGACGCTGAGCGTGTTCGTCAGGATAATCGGCGTTTCGATCGTGCCTAGCTCGCGCACTTGCTCGAAGCCGCAAGCCTTGCCGAAGCCGTTGATCGTATGCACAGCGGCAGGCACTTTCTGCGTGAACAGGTTATCGCCATGCGGCAGGATCGCCGTCACGCCGGTGCGGATGTCATCGCCCGTGATGCACGTCTCATGACCCACGCGCACGCCGTCAACGTCGGTGATGGCGTTGTGCGGGCCGGTCGGCAGGGTGCCGTTATGGATGCCTAAAGATCGAAATCGCATAGGCTTATAACAGAACGTCCGCGACCAGATGATACGCGTCATTTGCCGAGCGCACGAAGTAGATAGCGCGATGGGGATCACGCGCCGCCATGAGATCATCCCACAACGCTTGCCAGCGCGGGTTCTCGCTGATGATGACTGTGCGCCCGACGTGCGGCGGGTGATGCTGGAAGCTCGCGAAGATCGGGCAGATCATATCCGGATCGATGTACTCGACCCGTTGTAAATCAAGCAGAATGTGGACTTTGTGGGTTTTCGTGCGTAGGAGCCATTGCGTACGTGTGAACGCTTCGTGGAATGCCGACATTGACCAGTACGCGCCGATTTTCCACACGATGAGCGACTCTTCTAAATTACCCCAATCGACATGAATCATCCGCGATCAGCCTTCCTCATGACCTAAACGAGTGTTGTCCATATATTACAACTATTACGATCGAAACGCAATTATCGCTTATCCGGTGTATCGGCTTCTAGTTTTAGGCTCTCTGGGATGTCGCGTGGTTTTTGTTGCAGGGGCGTTGCCCCCGCACCCCCACAAGGAACTGTCGTTCCTTGACTTTGTTCATTGTGAACGCATAGCGTTCAAAAAAGCAAAAGTTTTTGGCGTTCCCTTTTTTCAAAAAGGGGACGAAAAGAGCGTGACCACGCAAGATACGAAAGACCCCAATTTTTATTACTCTATCACATCCTGCTCGCCGTGCTTGTGCTATAATTCACATAAGATCTTAGTGTTAGCATATTTGGGATAAATGACTGATGAATAACAAACGAGATCACGCGATCGTCATCGGCGCGAGCATCGCGGGCATGTTCGCCGCCAAAGCGCTCAGCCAGCACTTCAACACTGTGACGATTATCGAGCGCGATATTTTGCCCGATGAACCGACCCCGCGCGGGGGCGTACCACAGAGCCGCCATGTGCATCAATTGCTGATGGGCGGTCTGCAAGTCATGCGCCGCTTATTCCCCGGCATCGACGACGACCTTGAAGCCCTCGGCGCGACCCCGATTCATCTCGGCTACAACACCGTGACCGCCACCCGCTACGGCTTCATGCCGCCGGTGCGTAGCGATGTCTACAGCTATGCGTGCAGTCGTCCCGGTTTAGAATATGTGATTCGTAAGCGTATCTGGCAAACCGAGAATATCACCGTCAAGGGCGGCTACACCGTCAAGCACCTGCTGGCGACTGACGACCAGCGCGTAGTGACTGGCGTAGCGATCAAACAGAAGCGCACGCGCACGACCGAGACGGTCACCGGTGATCTGGTGGTGGATGCCAGCGGGCGTACCAGCAAAGCCGATCAATGGTTGCAATCGCTGGGCTATGATGCGCCCGAAGTGACCTACGTCGATGGGCATGTGGGCTATGCCACCTGCTGGTTCGAGAAGCCCGATTACGCGCCGGAAGGTGTCGCGGTGCTGTTGAGCCTCGGCGATCAAGAGAACCCGC
Organism: Anaerolineae bacterium; assembly: GCA_034437755.1. Classification (GTDB taxonomy): domain Bacteria; phylum Chloroflexota; class Anaerolineae; order Aggregatilineales; family Phototrophicaceae; genus JAUZRW01. Next base: position 9,491 of record DAOTTV010000066.1, read on the forward strand.
GCAGTGGCTTAATTATCGAAGCCGAAGGTGATAAGTGGCTGGCGCTGGTCAGCAGTAAAGATGGCGATTACCCGCCTAACGATCTCGATGGTTTCTTAGATTTTGCGAAATCCTGTGCCTCGCCCCTGGCGTATAATTATCTCAAAGGTGCGACTCCCATCAGTCCGGTCTATGGCTATCGCCGCACACAAAACCACTGGCGGCATTACGAGAAGCTCACCAACCGCCCTGAGAATTTCATCATCACGGGCGATGCCGCCTGCGCCTTCAACCCGATTTACGGGCAGGGGATGAGCGTCGCGGCGCTGGACGCGCAACTACTGGATGATATTTTGGCGCGTTATCCCTACGGGCGCAAACTGACGGGCTTCGCTAACGAATTCCAGAAAGAACTGGGCAAACAAGTCGCCTTGCCCTTCAATCTCGCCAGTGCCGACGATCGCCAACATGCCGATACGGATGATTCGTCCAGCGCACAGGCGTGGTTGATGCAACAGGTGGGCGCGTATTTTCAGGTCGCGCTGGGCGCGATGTTCATTGATGATTACGTGCGGACGCGCTTCATGCAGGTGAGCAATCTGGTTGCCCCGCCGACGACGCTGTTCACGCCGCAGATGATCGCGCGTATCCTGCGAATAGGCGTGCAGGCGCGCCTCGCACCGGATAGCCTGCCCTCGCTACCACAGGAGAGCGTGCTGAACGTCAAGCTAGAGCCGGAGCTTCCAGCACCAGCGGACGCGCAACCCGACGCACTCGCCGCCGCCGGCGACTAACGCGCACAGGCGCGCCGCTTAAGCATCGCGGCTAAGTGGTGCTGTGGAGAAGCCAGCCCTCACCCTCAATCCCTCTCCCGACCGCCACAATGTGGCTAGGAGAGGGACGATACACGAGCTTGTCTCCCAGCGCTAGCGGTCGGGAGAAGGGGCTAGGGGAGCGGTTCAATACTCTTATGCGTGCTGACAGACGCGGGCTTTTGCGCTATAGTTAAGCGCGACTGAACCAGCTAACGCCCGAGCCAACCATGCCTGATATTTCTCTGATTACGTCCCTTTATCGCACGGACGCGCACCTTGCATCCTTTAGCCGTCGCCTGCGCCAGATCGCGCAACAGGCGTACCAGCGCGGTCTCCAGATTGAATTCGTGCTGATTGCCAACGATGCCAGCGCCATCGAACGCGCCCTGCTCGATCGCCTGCAAGCCGATCTCGACATGGTGCAGGTGCATCATACCCCGCTTGAGAGCGTCTACGCCTCGTGGAATCGTGGGGTAGCACAGGTACAAGCCGAGGTTTTGGGCTTCTGGAATGTGGACGATCGGCGCCGCATCCATGCTTTGCTCGAAGGCTATCTGCTGATTGCCGGACGGGGCTATGACATCGTTGATTTCCCGACGCGCTATCACGTATCGCGACGCTTAGGGGGGCGGTATACAAAACCAGCGCAGTACAAACATTATCCGATTCATCCGCGCAACGGCACCAGCCCCTTCTTCATGTTCAAGCGCGATCTCTATCAACGGGCGGGGAACTTCGACGCGCACTTCAAGATTGCGGGTGATTTCGAGTGGTGTATGCGGCAGGCGGTGCGCCATTCACGCATTGGCTACGGCGCGCAAATCGGCGGGACGTTCGTCGTGCATGGCGATAATTTATCCGTCGGCGATCAACTCTGGGTCGAGTTCAACGTCGTGCTGTTGCGACATGGCAATTACGATGCCCTGCGCCCTGTCGAACCGGAGGCGATGCGCCACGCATGGTATACGTGGGGGCGCAATGCCGATCAAGAGCTACCGCCGGCGATCAGCCAGTGGTTATGGGGAACAGGCGCAGAAAGCCGTTATTATCGCTACAAATGGGAGCGCGACTTGCCCCCGTTCGCGCGGCGGGTGATGCTCTCGCTGGCGAAGCGCGGCATCGTCCACAGCGTCGATTGGGAGACGCATCATGGCACGCGTTAGCATCGTCATGCCCAGCTATAACAGCCGCGATTATATCTGCACCGCGCTCGATAGCTGTCTCGCACAGACGACCCCCGCGCACGAGATCATCGTCATCGATGATGGCTCGACCGATGACACGCAGGCGCTCGTCCAAGGGCGCTACGGCACGCGCATTCGCTATCTACAACAGGCGAACGCCGGCCCGGCGATCGCCCGTAATCGTGGCATCGAAGCGGCAGAGGGCGATTACATCAAGTTCTGCGATGCCGATGACCGCCTCTATCCCGATCATCTAACGCAGGTGATCGACGCTTTCCAGAGCGCCGCGGGGCGCGTCGGCGTGGTCTACACCCGTCACCGTGTCGTCGATGCGACGGGTACGCCGCACGCGCATCAACCGACCTTCACCGCGCTCAACGGTGCGGTTTTCTGCGAAATTCTGCATAGCAACGGCACCGCCATCCTGACGAGTACCGTCACGGCGCGCAAGCAAGCCCTGATTGATGTCGGCTTATTCGCGCACGATCCCACCCTGCGCCATGCCGAAGATTGGGACGTGTTCTTACGGCTAGCGACGCGCTATCACTACCGCGCATTAAACACGACTCTGCTCGATTATCGCGTGCATGCCGCTAACCTGACCGCCGACAAACGCGCCTCTGCCATCGGACGCTTGCGCGTGATCCAACGGGCGCGGGACTATGACGGACGCGCCCACTGCCTGGATGATGCGGCCTATGATCGCTTGCTAGCGGGGCGACATCATCAGGTGGCGATGAGCGCGTGGCAAGCCGATGATCGGGCGCAGGCGCGGCATCATCTGCGACAGGCACAGGCCCTGACTCCGCAATCACGGACGCTTCGCCGCCTCCACCACCTGCTGACCTATGTCGCGCCCTTCGCGCTGGTCGATCGTGTCAATCGCTGGCGTGGGGCATGAGCCACCTCAGAGACGCGCTTGCTTCTGCTTCTCGATGCGTAACCATGTACGCGCTTTATCGGATTGTTTGAAATACTGCACCGTTGAGCGCTCAAGAATGGTCTTCAGCAGGGAACTCGTCAGATCGACCATACCGGCGGTGATGATGATCGCGATGAACAAGGACGTTTGATTCTGCCGCGCACGCATGATGGCGCGTAATTCGTTGGCGAAGTAACGCATTGTCCCCATTTTCAGCGTTGTCATCTCGAAAATGACGTATTTGGCATCATCGCCGGTGATGATCGTCTTAAATTCCGGAAGCAACTGATCGACCGCATAGGCGTTATCGCCTTCGAGCTTGAATTCGTGCGTGCCATCAGCATGGTGTGTGTACTTAATGAGTTCCATGTGTTCGCTTACCCCGATCGATCCTAACTGGCAAAATGATAGTGCTCTTATGTCGAACGTGTGCAATAGTCATTTAGGGCTTTGCCCTAAGACCCGTGAGCCTTTGAAAAAGCTCAACCAAAACGTTCACAGCTTGCTGTTTGCAAAAGGTGTACGCCTTTTGCAGGGTGTGGGACAGCGTCCCACTTTGCACAACGTGGACACATGAGCCCATGATAGTGATACATATAGCGGTCTGCACGGCGTGCATCCCACAAGGGTAGTATATGGCAAGGCACGTCCTCATGACGCAAAAGAAACGGGTTCTTTGCGATTTCGGGTGCGGGTTGGGTACTTCCGGTGCAATATCTCGCCGCGATGCTTCGTATTAGCTCTATGCAATCATAAGAAAATAGTCAGACTTTCCTACTCTGATGAAAATCTTGTATAAATTGAATATAACTAGCATATGATCGCTATACGCTTGATAAGTCTGAGGTACATATCTGTAAATAACAAAGGTAACAATCTTATGACAACCAGACGACAGTTAACGCCATCTGGCTACGCGCGCATCGAAAAAGAGATTCGCAAATTGATGAATGTTGACCTCCCGCGCTTGATCAATCACCTGCGCGATGTGCGGGAGGATAACGTCGGCAATGACGAAGACCCCGAACTGCATAACGCGATGGTAGATAAAGAACGACTGGAAGACCGCATCAACCAATTGCAGGCGATTCTCAATGGCGCACAGATCATCGATGAGAACAACTCGAGCGTGATTAACATCGGCGATCGTGTCGTGGTCTATGACCGCGATTATGACGAGGAGTTGACGCTAGATATGGTCGATGGTGCCGAAGTGATCGCGGGGCGGCGCGGTATCTCATCAGAATCACCGCTGGGGCAAGCTCTGCTGGGGGCGAAAGTCGGTGATACTGTCGAGATCGACTCGCCAGACGGCACCCTGCAATACAAAGTGTGTTCCTTCGCGCCCATCCCCGATGATGATGCGGATGACGACGACTACACCATGTGACCTTGGATTGCATCTAGGCGTGTTGATTGCACCTGTGGTTGAATAGGATGGTGATGATTGATGATAAGCCATGATGAGATGAGATCGCTTCATGCTCGACACCCTTGCAAGTCGCCGCTACATCCAACTCGCGCTGATGGTCGCTATCCTGCTGGTGGCAATGGCGGTGCGCGTGCATCAGCTAGATGCGCCGTCGCTGTGGTACGATGAAGGCGTTGCCTATGCCCATAGCCAACGCTCACTTGCCGAGTTAATCCCGCGCCTGCGCGATAACGTCCACGTCCCCGCTTACTTTGGCACGCTCGCGCTTTACGAAGATGCCGTCGGCAGTCATGAATTTAGCCTGCGCTCGCTCTCGCTGTGGTTCAGCCTCATCAGCATCAGCGGCGTGTACGCGCTCGGCAAGCGGCTTTTCGGCGGTGTGACGGGCATGACAGCGGCGGCATTGGTGACCTTCAACACCTTCAACATTCATTACGCCCAAGAGACGCGCATGTATGCCATGCTCAGCGCGATTGCTGTGTTGAGCATGTGGTGTCTCGTCGGCTTGGTACAAAGTCTCAGCCAGCCGGATGTACGGCGGGGTGTGGGGGTGCGCTGGGGATTGGCGCTCGCCCTACTCAACACGCTGGGGGCGTATACGCATATCAGCTACGCGCTGGTGATGCTGGCACAGGGCGTGCTAGCGGTGCTATGGCTGGGGCATCTGGCATGGGACAGGCAAACGCGCTGGCGGACGGTGGGTTTCGCCTTCGCCGTCTACACGCTCGCCAACTTGCTGACACTAGCCCTCTTTGCGCCGTGGATGGGGACGGCGATCGCACAAATTGGCGCACAGCCGAATATCAGCGCGACCTTGCCCTTGCAAACGATGGGACAACTCTATTTCGGTCGCTTGACCTTCGGCATCACCTACGCGAGCGCCATCGGTGGCATGGGGGCGGTACTCTTATTCCTGATGGTATTCGCGCTGGTCGGCTTGCCGACGCGCCATGCGGTGACGTGGTGGGCGGTGGCGGTGCCGCTGGTGTGGGTCGGCGTATCGCTGGGGGTGTATCACAGCCTCGGTTTGTACGATCGCTATTTTCGCTTTCTCTTGCCAGTACAACTGGCGGTCGCGCTGTGGGTCGGGCGTGGCATCGGCGTGCTGTGGCACATTCTGCCGCGCCGCGCGCATATCGGCACTGTCGGGCGCGTGCAACGGGCGATGCCGCGGGTAGCGGCACTCGTCGCCGGCGGGGCGCTGTGCATCGCCATGCTACGCGGCTTACCCGCCCTCTACGACCCGCACAGCATCGAGACCTACCCGCAGAACTTCATCCGCGACGATTATCGCGGTCTCGCGCAACAAATCACCACAGAAGCCCGCGCCGACGATGCGATCATCCTCAGCGCGGCGGGCTTACAAGAGATTTTCGGCTATTATTACGCGGGCGATCTGCCGATTTATCCCTTGCCGAATGGTGGCGATACCGCGCAACAAGTCCAGCAGATTATCGACCAGCACGACCGCATTTTCGCCGTGTTCTATGGTGCAGACGAGCAAGACCCTGACGGCGAGGTGCAGAACACGCTCAACCGCTATGCCTACCCGATTAGCGCACAATGGGTCGATAGCGTGCAATTGCGCCGCTATGCCACACCGACGACTGTCGCGCCGGCGCAGGCTGTCGATGTAGCCTTTGGCGATCATATCACGCTGGAGAGCGTCGCGCTCAGCACGCGCACGCTCGCGCCACAATCAGCTTTACAAGTGCGCCTGCACTGGTCAACGTCCGCGCCCCTGCAACAGCGCTATAAAGTGTTCTTGCACCTGCTGGACGCGGACGGGCGTTTAGTCGTCCAGCGCGATAGCGAACCCGCCGACGGGCGCGCGATCACGCCGCTGTGGGCGGTCGATGATGTGATTGTTGACCCGCACGCGCTAGCAATCGGCGCGTTGCCGGCGGGCCCGTATCAGCTCATCGTCGGGCTATATGATCTCAATCAGCCTGACGTGCGCCTGATGACTGACACGGGCGATCATCACTCGATCGGCACGATCACCATCGAATGAGCGCCGATCACGAGCGCGATTCGTCGATCCCTTCCAGATTATTCAGCTTCTCCAGCACGGCGCGGTAGGTCTGGGGCGGGTCGTCCAGGTTGTGTTGGATCGCCGGAATGTTCTGGAGCATCATCGGCTTGCGCCGGATATTGCCATATTCGACCACGATCACATTCTTCTCACGCGCGAGGAAGTAGCGCATACTGCGCTGGACATAAGGCACGCGCAGAGATTTATCAGAGACGATCACCACCAGACAATGACTCTCGGCTTGGGCCTGTTCGATCGCCTCCACCCAATCGGTCGTGTTGGGGTCAAGATATTGATCAGCCCACACATCAATCCCATTCTGATGCAGATAATCGAACAAGCCGCCGACAATCGCCTGCCACTCGTCACGCGCATAGGCGAGGAAGACCGTCTCCTCAAGTTCGTGCATCTCTAGCCCGTGCCCCATGTTCGACCGATCGACGATGCTATCCTCTTGTGTGGTGCGCCGCTTCTTGTCGGGGTCAACGGTCACGCTGGGATAGCTGCCCGTATTGCCTGAGCGCACGGTTTTATCTTCGCCCAAAAGCGGGATTTGCCCGCCCGAGCGCAGGCTCATCACGAGGCGATCGGGATCATAGGTATACCAGATTTTGAGGCGCGTGCCGATTAAGATCAGGTCAGCGTTGGTCAGCAGGTGTTGCCCTTGCACGCGCTCATCGTTGACGAAGGTGCCGTTGAGCGTGTTCAGGTCTTCGACCAGATAGCCCTTATCGCTGAGCGTGAGCTTGACGTGATGGCGGCTGGCTTCTGGCTCTTGCAGGACAATATCGTTATCGACATCGCGCCCGATCGAGACTGTCACCCGATCCAGCAGATATATCTCTGGCTGGGGCAGGGACTCTTGCTTGACGACGAGATAATGGGTGCGATTCTCTGGCATCGGTTCGGCATCCGAGACGGGGATACTCGTGCCCATCGCGACATCGGACGGGATATATTCAAAGGTGATCGAATCGCCCAGTTCGATGATGACGCGCTGGCTCAGTAACCAGCCGCCACTGCCGACTTTTTGACCATCGACGAAGGTGCCGTTAGTCGAGTTCAGATCGTGGATTTCGTAATCATCCAGCACGCGAATCAGGCGACAGTGCGAGCGACTGACTTCATTATCCTGAATCACGATCTGGCTTCTGCGTCCCCGCCCGATGCGAATTTCATCTTCTTCCAGTTCGATGACCTTGCCCGGCTCAGGGCCCCGTAACATTTTTAGACGCGGCATAAGCGATAAGACCTTTTGTCAAACGTATGTTGGTTGAGGCATGATGCACGAATATAAGAAAATGATGATAGCATCACGCGCTAAAAAGTTTGGGCTCTTTGGGATGTCGCGCGGTTTTTGTTGCAGGGGCTTTGCCCCCACACCCCCACAAGAAACTTGTCGTTGCTTGACCTTGTTCATTTTGAACGCTATGCGTTCAAAAAAGCAAAAGTTTTTGGCGTTCCCTTTTTTCAAAAAGGGGACAAAAAGAGCTTGACCACGCAAGATACGAAAGACCCAAAAGTTTGGCTCACTGTCATTTAAACAAAAAAGCGCTGATTTAACCAGACAATCAGCACTTTTCTGACAAATTCTTATATATGCCGCCAGCTAAAGCAGTTGTGCGACGGGGAGCTAAGCGCGTGTGAAGTCTCTCTCCTAACCACATGGTGGCGGTCGGGAGAGGGATTTAGGGTGAGGGCCCTTTCAGGGGGCGGCTCAGCAGGCGCGATGCTCACTCATCCTGTGTGGCGTCTTCGGTGACAGCTTCGGTCGCTTCGGCAGTTGCCGCTGGTGCGGGCAAATACGGCGGTTCGTCGATCAGGTTGATTAAGAAATTGACGTTCGCCGCTTCGACTTCGGCAACCTGTGGGAAGTCATCGACCAGCGCGAAGTAGCGCGTGCCGGTCACATCCTGATCGCCCACGCGCAGGGTATATTGCGCGTCGTCGGTATCAGCGACGAGCGTATACGCCGGCTCAGCCAAGCCGACCACGCCCAGATCAGCGAGTTCGGTGCTGGTGACGGCGGTCACCGCGACGAAATCCGCCACTGCGACATTGAGTGCGGCGCTATCGGCGGTGCGTCCGTCGAGGGCATCCGGTGCGCTGACAATCGTCAGCGTGCCATCGTCGCCGCGGGCGATCACGAGTTCATCACCGGTGCTGTTGTCGGTGATCGTCAGCGTGTTGACCGCCGCCGCCTGTAACTCAGGAAAGACGAGACCGGGCGCGTTCAAGACCGGCGCGGGTGTGGGCGTGGGGATCGGTTCAAAGGGGGGCGTGTCGATCAAGCCCGTCACCGAGTCGATGCCGCTGGTGTTGGCGGTCAGATAAACGGTGGAGTCGTCATCGTCGAGGAGCATGTAATAGCCCGTGCCGGATGGATTGCGATCGCCCACGCGCAGGCGATAATCAGTGCCGGCAATCGTCGTCGTGATGATGTACGCCGGTGCATCCAGCCCGAAGCTCGCGAGTGCGTCGCTCTCGAAGCTGTCAGCAGTCGTCAAACCGGCAAGATTGCGGGCGGCGGTCGCAAGCGTCTCCTGCGTCACCGGACGCTCCGACGTGATGTCGCTATCCTCAGCCAAGACCCACGCGCCGCCATCATCCAGCGCGAAGCGAATCGTCTCGCTGGGGGTGGCATCCGTCTCGGTCTCTGTGTCGGTCGCGCTGTCGTCATCCGCGAGGATCGTCTGCACGTTGATCTGGCTCACATCAGCGGTCGTCACCTCCTCGAACAAGCGCGCGCGGGTCGGCGTGGCATCCGCGACGGGCGTATCGTCCGCTGTGTCGTCGCCTGTGTTCTGCCAGATGAAGATGCCGATGATAGTCACGGCGAGAACCGCCGCTAAGATAGCTGTGTTGCGATTAAGGCGCATTCATGCCTCTCCTTGTGTGTACTTGTTGCCATTATTGCTGTGCATTATAGGAGTCATGACCACGTCTGAGTAGGGGACTATTATCGTAACTACTCAGCCCTCACCCTAAATCCCTCTCCCGACCGCCACTATGTGGCTAGGAGAGGGACTTCAACCGTGCTTGTCTTGCGGGCAGAAGCTGGCGTAAATCAATTGA
>DAOTTV010000067.1:0-4465 GCA_034437755.1 Anaerolineae bacterium
TCAATTGATTTACGCCAGCTTCTGCCCTCAAGACAAGCACGGTTGAAGTCCCTCTCCTAGCCACATAGTGGCGGTCGGGAGAGGGATTTAGGGTGAGGGCTGAGTAGTTACAAGTTTTTGGTGTTCCCTTTTTGAAAAAAGGGGACAAAAGGAGCTTGACCACGCAAAATACGAAAGACCCGTAAAAAGTGGCCACAATGGGCTGAGGGATGAGGGCTATCATGAGACGCGACCCCCGATAGGGATTGAGACAAGAGAGGACAAGCGAACATGAGCATTTCAATCTGGCAAGCGAATGATCGGCAAAGCGTACGCAAGGTCGATTTTCTGGTGATCGGCGCTGGTCTGATCGGCACGGCAGGCGCGTACTTCGCGGCGCAACACGGGCGCGAGGTCTGCATTGTCGAGCGGCGCGGGGTAGCGATGGGCGCGAGCGGGCGCAACGCGGGCTTCATGATTACCGGTCTGGATACGCATTATCATCGGGCGATTGCGGAATATGGCGCGGCGGTCGCGCATGAGATGTGGACGCTCTCACGCGAGACGATCGACTTCTGGCGTGGCATCGCAGATAGCTACGACGTGCCGCTAACGGCGAGTGGATCGCTCTTGCTAGCAGAGAGCGACGCAGAAGCGCAGGACATCGAACAGGCGGCGCAAGCGATGGACACTGCCGGCATCGACATCATCTATCACCGCGATGATCCGCTGGGGCGCGGCTACAAAGCGGCGATCGAACAACCGCGTGATGCGGCGGTCGATCCCTATCAGTTGACGCAAGCGTTGTTACAGGCGAGTGGGGCACAGGTCATCGCCCCCGATGAAGTCTACCGCATCGAGCAAGATACCCCTGATCGCGTGCGCGTCTACAGCCAACAGGCGATCTACGAGGCACAATACGTGCTGATGGCGACCAACGCCTATTCGCCGCGTCTTGAGCCTTACTTTGTCGATAAAGTCATCCCGACGCGGGCACAAGTACTGGTCACCGAGCCGCTCGCCGCGCCGGTGATTGATGCCTGTGGCTATAGCAATTACGGCTATATGTACTACCGCATGACCTTCGACGGGCGCTTTTTGATCGGCGGCGGGCGCGATAAATACAAAGCGCAGGAGAATGACACGACCGAAGACCGCGTGAATCCGCTGGTGCAGGCGGAACTCGATGCGTACATGCGCCGCTACTTCCCCGATGTGGATCGTCCCGTGGCGCGACGCTGGGCGGGTATTATGGGCTTCAGCATCGACGGCTTGCCGCTGGTCGGCACTCTGCCGGATAAGCCGCGTGTCGGCTTTGCGGTGGGCTTCACTGGGCACGGCTTGGCGATGGGCGCGGTCACGGTGCAACGGGCGGTCGATCTGTTGCTGACGGGCACGCCGGCCGGCGCGGTCGCTGTTAGCCGCCTGTCGCAAGCGGGGATCGCCCCGCGCACATGACCTACCATACCCAAGCGTGGGGGCATCGCCTATAATCGCAGGCGACGATGACGACAGCACAGAGCGCGAAGTTATGGCATACGACGAACGATACACCGATGATGTGGACGAGTGGGACGACGACGAGCTATATGCCGATGACGGGTGGCGTGTGTGGCATGTGGTCGTGCTGATTGTCGTCTTGATTGTCGCCGCCGCGCTGGTGGTCTTTGTCGTGTTGCCGGCGCTGGATGCCTTCTTGTTCCCGCCGCCGCCTGTGCCACCACTGGAACAACCGCTACAGGCGTGATCGCATCGCGGGTGATTGACCCACGCACACAGACGAGAAAGATCGCTCATGTTACAACTGTTTGGCATCATGCTCAACGTCATCGCACCGATTATGCTGGTGATGGCGATCGGCTTCGGCATTGGTCGGCGTTTTGATCCGGATCCGCGCACGATTTCGGTCTATTTGATTTACTTCTTCACGCCGGCGCTGGTCTTTCAGGGGATTTACGAGACAGAACTCTCTGGCGGGCAGGTGGGTGGCATCACGGTTCTGGTGATTGGTGTGGCACTGGTGATGATGGTCTTGAGCATCATCGCGGCGCGTTGGTTCGGCTATGAGGCACGGCAAGAAGGCGCGTTGACCATCAGCGTGATTCTGGTGAACGCCGCCAATTACGGCATCCCGCTCAATACCTTTGCCTTCGGCGACGAAGCCGGCAATATCGCGATTGTGTATTACGTGGTGAGCGCGATCGTCGGCAATATTCTGGGCGTGTACTTCGCCTCACGCGGGACAGGCAGTATACGCGATGCTATCCTGAACGTGTTCAAAGTGCCGATTGTCTACGCGGCGGTGATCGGCTTAGTGCTGAACGTGTTAAACATTGATCTGCCGCTGGTGCTTCAGCGTAGTGTGATTGACATCGCGGCACAGGCGAGCATCCCGCTGATGCTGGCTTTGCTGGGCTTGCAATTGTCGCGTGTGCGCTTCCGTCCGGATTATCACCGCGATCAAGATACCGCGCTGACGCTGGCGACCAACATCCCCGCCGTGCTGACGGGTGCGGGCTTGCGTCTGCTGGTCTCGCCACTGGTGGCGCTGGGCTTCGCGCTGATGCTGGGCTTGACGGGCGATGTATACAGCGTGGCAATCGTCCAGAGCAGTATGCCGACCGCTGTGCTTGCCAGCGCGTTAGCGACGCAATTCGGCAGTGATGCGCGTTTCGTCTCGGCGATTACGGTCGTCTCTACGCTAGCGAGCATCCTCACGCTCAGCGTGTTGATCTTGCTTCTGGGCGGAGTCACGGCTTAATCGGGCTAAATAGTTATGAGCCTCACGGCTTCAGCCGGAGGCCGATACCTAAGCTATTTCTTGTGTGCTTCTTCAATGCATTTAATATTGCGCGTGATATACTATGCAGGTGTATGAACTGAACAATTTTAGTAAGAGGACATTTTATGATGGCTGAACTGGGTACAGCGACACAGCCCCTGCGCGTAGCAATCATCGGCTCGGGTCCATCGGGCTTTTACGCGGCGGAATATTTGCAGAAACAAAAAGAGATGCACATCGAGATCGATATGTACGAACGCCTGCCAACGCCGTTCGGCTTGGTGCGGGGCGGTGTTGCGCCCGATCACCAGAAGATCAAGAATGTGGTCAAGGTTTACGATCGCATCGCTAGCCGCGATAGCTTTCGCTTCTTCGGCAATGTAACCTTCGGCAAGGACATCACCCGTGCTGATTTACAACAACATTATCATGCTGTGGTCTACGCGGTCGGCTCATCGTCCGATAAAAAGCTGGGCATCCCCGGCGAAGATCTGCCCGGAAGCCACGCGGCGACCGAATTTGTCGGTTGGTATAACGCACACCCCGATTACCGCGATCTCGAATTCAATCTGGATGCCGAAGCTGTCGCCGTGATCGGTGTTGGTAACGTGGCGATGGATGTCACGCGGATTCTGGCGCGCAGTCAGGGCGAGCTAGACGAAACCGACATCGCCAGCTATGCCCAGCAAGCCCTCGCTAAGAGCAATATCAAGCGGATTTACGTGCTGGGGCGGCGCGGGCCGGCACAGGCGAAGTTCACCAATCCTGAAATCAAAGAACTGGGCGAGATGCTGGACTGTGATATTGTCGTCACCCCCGATCAACTGGAATTAGACGAACACAGCCAAGCCTATCTCACGTCCGATCAGGTCGAGAAGAAGGACGTGCGGAATATCGAAATCCTGCGCGAGTTCTCGCAACGCGAGCGCGACACGACCAAACCCAAGCAAATCATCCTGCGCTTCTTGACCTCGCCGGTCGAGATCATCGGCGATGACCACGTCACCGCGATCAAAGTCGTCAAGAACGAGCTATACGTCAACGAGCGCGGCGCTATTCGTCCGCGGGCTACCGATGACCATGAGATTATCCCCGTCGGCTTGGTCTTCCGGTCGGTGGGCTATCGTGGCGAACCCCTGCCGGATGTGCCCTTTTACGATCGCTGGGGCATCATCCCTAACGATCACGGGCGCGTGCTGACCGAACACGAAACCGGCGAGCAAGTGGCAGGCGATTATGTCGTCGGTTGGATCAAGCGCGGGCCGTCGGGCATCATCGGCACGAACAAGCCGGATTCGGTCGAGACGGTCAAATGCTTGTTGGAAGATGTGGAAGCCGGCAAAACGTGGACACCCTCTGACCCGTCACGCGCCGCTATCGAAGCCCTCGTCGCCAAGCGCAAGCCGGATTATGTGACCTATGTCGATTGGCAGATTATCGACCAGCTAGAGAGCGAACGCGGCGAAGCCGAAGGTCGCCCACGGGTGAAGTTCACCGACATCAGCAAGATGCTGGACGCACTCGCCGAACACAAACGCTCGCAGGCAATCGGCGATTAAGGCGCATCGCCACCAACAATCGTAATTGGTAATTACTCAGCCCTCACCCTAAATCCCTCTCCCGACCGCCACTATGTGGCTAGGAGAGGGACTTCAACCGTGCTTGTCTTGAGGGCAGAAGCTGGCGTAAATCAATTGACCTGAG
>DAOTTV010000068.1:0-18199 GCA_034437755.1 Anaerolineae bacterium
GGCGTTGCCCCCGCATCCCCACAAAGGACGATCGTCCTTTGAACCTGTATCCGCCGAACGCTTTGCGTTCGGCAAAACTGGGGTGCAGGGGAGACATCCCCTGCTGGGGCGTGGGGTGAAACCCCACAAAAGGCAAGGCCGCTGAAGGGATTAAAGCGCACCTGAGCGGGGTCAGATGCCACTTCAGATGGCTTCCCCGCCGCACCCCTTCGCGATGTTTGAGCTTGCGACGGAAACTTAATCCGGCAGGTTATCCGCGCCGAAGCCGTGCGGGAGCAGATCGCGCAGGGGCATGTCGAGATGAATATTGCCCTCGAAATCACAGGTGACCACGCGCAAATCCGGCGCGAATTCGTAGAGCATCTGGCGGCAGATGCCGCAGGGCGAGCCTGCGTTCGCCGTGGCGATCACGATTACCGAAAAGTCGCGCGCGCTCTCGCTCACGGCTTTCGCCAACGCCGCCCGCTCGGCACAGAGACCGGCGGGGTAGCTGGCATTTTCGATATTACAGCCCGTGAACGCCCGTTCATCGCGGCTCATCAACACCGCACCGACGCGATACGCCGAGTACGGCACGTAAGCGTTGCGGCTGACGGCGATCGCCTGTCCGATTAACATTGTCAAATTATAGCTCATGATGCATCTGCCAGCGCTTGTGGTGGTTGAATATTATCATCGTTGTCGTTCTCGTCATCGGGCGTGTCGTCCGGTCGCGGTTTAAGCGTCACCAGCACCTTACGAATCCGCCGCCCCTCAAGTGAGCGCACGCGGATTTCAACATCGTCGGTGTCGAGCGTCTCGCCGACGATCGGCACGCGACCGATCTGCTGATAAATATACCCGCCGAGCGTGTCGCTCTCGCTGGTATCCAGTTCGACATCGAGCAACTCGTTCAAATCGTCCAAATCCATACCCGCATCGACGATATACTCATCGTTGCTGTTGCGGATGTATTCGGCTTCTTCATCGTAATCGTATTCATCGCGGATGTCACCGACAATCTCTTCGATGATGTTCTCGATTGTCACCAAGCCCGACGTGCCGCCGTACTCATCGACGATGATGCCCATGTGGATGTTGCGCTTTTGTAGATCGCGCAGGAGCTTATCCGCCGGCAAGGACTCCGGCACGAAGTGCGCCGTTCGCAATAGCTCGCGCACGTTGTGCTTGTCTAGCCCGCCGTTGTTGAGCAAGTTCAAAATATCCTTGGCATAGAGCAGACCGACGATGTTATCAATGTTCTCCTCGTAGACGGGCACGCGGCTATAACCGGTACGAATTAGCACGTCGAGTGCCTCGCTAATCGCTGTCGCAATATCGACCGCGACCATATCCATGCGCGGGATCATGACCTCGCGCGCGAGTGTCTCATCCAGTTGTAAAACCGAGAAGATCATCTCCTTCGCCTCATCTTCGATCGTCCCACCCGTGTGGCCAGCGTTGACCAGCGTCATAATCTCTTCTTCGGTGATCGTGTTCACCAGCTTATCACTGCCGAACACGCGCGCCAGCAAACGACTGCTGATGAGCAAGAGCGCGGTCAACGGGCTGAGTGCCACCACAATCCAGCGCAATGGACGCGCCAGCACCCCCAGCAGAGGCATAGCATATGCACTGCCGATGGCTTCTGGCAGGACGTTGCCGAGGATGACCACCACCAAGCCAAAGCCCAGCACAATCAACACGCCGATTGCCGGATTATAGGGCGCGGGGTCAGTGATGAATGTCGGTAGCAAAAATTGTAAGGTCGCGACTAAAATAATGCCGACGGTGAGCAGAGTTTGGCTGAGGGAATAGGTGAAGTATAACTGCGATTTGGTATCCAAGAGGGCGAGCGCCGTCTTTGCACTGGGGTTACCCTCATCGGCGCGTTCTCCTAAATCGCTCTGGCGTGCATTTTGCAATGCGGCATACGCCATTGTGATTATCGCCTGCAATGCCAGCAAGCCACTTATCAATACCAAATTGGCAGAACTACTGTCGTCCACGGGTGACCTCTCTACTAATCCCGCACAGTCATGATGGCAGCGCGTCTTAAACGCAAAAAACCATGCAAGCGCGAATCACCTGCACGGCTCCGATCTACTGTAACTATTTAATTCGACTGTCGCGGTTTGTCGTTCACGATGTTTTGTATGCGATAGATGATATAGTGTCACTACTTCAGAGTCTACAAGGGAATGGTGCGACTTGCAAGCATCGCGACTCGTTTTTTAGATATTTCTGACGGCTGATCCCTGTTTAAATAATAGACATCCTGCCTAGCAAATTCGTATCTTCACAGGTCGTTTTTGTGTTATATAGTATGGATTGCTCCATATGTTTTAGCCGTTTAGGATTGCCATTTTATGAGTACCAGCAGTAGCACCAAAACCTATAGCCCGCCACGCAAGGCGAGCCGCTATAGCTCGACCAATATCAGCAACGTCGCGTGGTTTGTGCGCTTTTGCCTGCGGATGATTTCGATCTTTTTCGTCAAAGTGATGGCGCGTACCCGGGTCGAAGGCTTAGAGAACATCCCCGATGGCCCCGCGATCTTCGCCGCCAATCATTCTTCCATCTACGACGCTATCCTGTACTTCGCCTATCTGCCGACCCACACGCAGTTCGTCGGTCCCGGCGACTTTCGCCTGAAGTATCCCAACCGCATCGCCTCAGAATGGACGGACGTGATTCTTGTCGATCGTGGCTCGCGGGATACGTCCAGCCTGCGCGCGATGGTCGATACGCTCAAGTCCGGCTCGCCCATCGGCTTATTCCCCGAAGGCGGGACGTGGGAGAAGGGCTTGTACAACGTTAAAGATGGCGCGGCGTACCTGTCGATTTCGTGTCAGGTGCCGATGGTGCCGATTGCGATCAGTGGTGCGTATGACCTGTGGCGCAAAATCTGGACGTTCCAGCGTCCGGAAATCGTGATGAAAATCTTGCCGCCGATGCCTATGCCAGAAAAAGTGCGCGGTGCCCAGCGCAAACGCATGATGGAAACGCTCAGCATTAATCTGATGTATCACATCTACGACGCGCTAGAACCGAGCGAACTCGATCGCTATAAGCGCTACATGCGGCAAGAGTTCCACGGGTGCTTTGACGCTAAAGATCGCGAGGTGCAAGCCCTGTTCCCGTCGCATCAGGATTATGCGCTGATTGCCGATATGGTCAGCAAGAAGAACCTGTTCAGCACCTTCCACGAACACTTGAAGATACCGGTGCATCCTTTCTTGCGCCCCGATCGCTATCACTCGGCGCTGGCGTGGCAGGCGGCGGTCGATAGCCTGTACGACGCGCTGACCAACGTCCTCGACGGGTACATGAATTATCGTCGCGGCGAGAAAGCGCGCCAGCAAATCCTGACTGAGTTGGAAGAACTGAGCGCGATCCTCGCCCAAGCTGATAAACGGGCGATGTTGCGCTTCAAGATCACTGTCACCGAGCAAGACCGCCCGATCGACATCGACAAGCCCGACGCGCTCCCACAGGATGTGGTCTAGGTATAAACGATACATAGTAAGGATTGGCTACGGCGCACCCGTCGCCTAACGGACGCGTGGACTTTGTGTTAAAATAATCCCTGTGAGCAACATCACGCAGGGATTATTGTTTGTAGTAGGGACTGATGATTATGACTGATCTCCACCCCAATTTATCGTTACCGATAGCTTTCGCGACCTTTCACTTCATCGGTTGGGTGCTGATTGCTGGCGTTCTGCTGGGGATACCGATGGGCTTTTGGGGCTTGCATGTGGGTATCTTGCCGGCGGATTTCATCATGATGGACGCGACACAAACGCCGCTGGCGTGGGGTCTGCTGAGCTTGTGCGCGGGCGTACTGGTGGCGTTCAAGTATGGCTTATACACCAGCGTATTCCTGTATATTGCGCGGCCACTCGTCCAGCGTCATCGACGTGCGCCCTATGTCGTCGGCTTCATCAGCCTGCTATTCTATAATGTGCCGCTGGCATGGGTCATCCTGACGCGCGTCCCGACTGAGGCACAAGCCCTCGGCGGTGGGTTCATCCTACTGCTGACAGTCGCGGCATGGTGGGCGTTGAATCGCTATATCGTCGCCCTGCACCCGCCGGCGACCGCCACGACCGCGCCCGATTTATCGACCGCACAGGTGTGAGGTATCTCGCGCAGATGTGTGCGCGCATCATGTTTATTAAAATTATTGGCTCTTTGGGATTTCGCGTGGTTTTATGGCAGGGGCTTTGCCCCCCGCACCCCCATAAGGAACTATCGTTTCTCGACTTTGTTCACAAAACCAAAAGTTTTTGGTGTTCCCTTTTTGAAAAAAGGGGACAAAAAGAGCTTGACCACGCAAGATACGAAAGACCCAAACTATTGTTTGAGATATGGATATGTCATTACAAAAATGCTTGATTGCCAATCGCGGCGAAATCGCCGTGCGTATTATCCGCGCCTGTCATGAGATCGGCGTGACGACTGTCGCGATATATAGTGCCGCCGATGCTACTGCGCTACACGTCCAGCTGGCAGACGAAGCCTACCCGATCGGCGCGGCACCGCCTGACCAGAGCTATTTAGATCACGAGACGCTGATTAGCGTCGCACAATCTGCCGGTTGTGATTGCGTGCATCCGGGCTACGGCTTCCTGTCCGAGAGTCCGGCATTTGCCCGTGCGGTGATGAACGCCGGTCTGGTATGGATCGGGCCGCCCCCCGACGCGATCGAGGCGATGGGCATTAAGACGACAGCCCGCGCCCTGATGCAAACGGCTGACGTGCCGATTGTGCCGGGGTATCAATCAGCGACAGCCAGCATGGACGACTTCGTGATTGCCGCCGACGAGATCGGCTATCCGGTGATGGTCAAAGCCGCGGGCGGGGGCGGAGGCAAAGGGATTCGCGTCGTCTACGACCCCGACACCCTGCCCGAAGCGATCAACGCCGCACGCAGTGAAGCGCGCAAAGCCTTCGGTGATGAGCGCATCTTCTTAGAGCGATACATCGAGCGCGGGCGACACGTCGAAATTCAGGTCTTGGCGGATACCCACGGCAACATCGTGCATCTCTTCGAGCGTGAATGTAGCACGCAACGCCGCCACCAGAAGATCATCGAAGAAACGCCCTCGCCCTTGCTCACGCCAGATTTGCGCCAGCAGATGGGCACTGCCGCCCTTGCCGCCGCCGAAGCGGTCGATTACGTCAACGCCGGGACGGTCGAGTTCATCGCCACACCGGAGGGCGAGTTCTTCTTCTTAGAGATGAACACGCGCCTACAGGTCGAGCATCCGGTGACCGAACTGGTCACGGGGGTTGATCTGGTGCAGATGCAATTCCTCGTCGCCGCTGGCCAGCCCTTGCCCTTCGCACAGGACGACCTACAACAGCAAGGACACGCGATCGAATGTCGCGTCTATGCCGAAGATGCCCGTAACAACTTCTTGCCGGCGATCGGCACAGTACAACGCTTCCAATCCTCACCGAGTCCCGGCGTGCGCGTCGATAGCGGCATTCAGTCCGGCGATGCGATCACCATTCACTATGATCCGATGATCGCCAAAGTGATCGTCCACGGGCGCACCCGCGCCGACGCAATCCAGCGGATGCAACGCGCCCTGCAAGAGACGGTCATCCTCGGCACGACGACCAATATCGACTTCTTGCAGGTCATCCTACAAAACCCGACCTTCATCGCGGGCGAAGTCGATACGCGCTTTGTCGATGAGCATCTGCCGACGCTTTTGCCGGATGTGCCGGATGTGCCCGATACGGCTCTGATCGCGCTCGCACTCGCGGATCTCAACGGGGCGGGTCGCGCTGGTACAGTGACAGCAGATACACAGACACACGCGCACAACGGAGCCGATGTCTATAGCCCGTGGGATCGACAGGACACGTTTCGACTCGGGCAGGGCTAGCGATCGCATAAGCCTTGACTAATAACACAAATAAGGCTTTCGGACGCATCGTCGCGCCGCTTTCCGACTAAAATGATTAACTAATGAATGCATTGATGATAAGAGGGATTGAAGACAGATGATGATGAAACGCGGGATGATCCTAGTGCTGATGGCGACCTTGAGCGTATGGCTCGTCAGTTGCACCGGAACAAGTGAAGGCGTGCAGACCATCAGCGCGCAAGCCTACGTTGACCAATACATGACCACCGACGCCGATCATATTCTGGTCGATGTCCGTACCCCGCGTGAATTCAACAGCGGGGCGATCAGCGGGGCGGTCAATATCCCGCTGCAAGAACTCGACCAGCGTATGAGCGAGTTCCCCGACGATAAGCCGATTGTGCTGTATTGTCGCAGTGGTAACCGCAGTGCCCAAGCCGCCAACAGACTCGCTGCGAACGGGTACGATGAGCTTTATGATCTGGGCGGCACGATCCAGTGGACGGGCGCGGGGTACTCCTTACAACAACCGAACTGAGCGACGGAAGGCACGGGTTTATGTTTCAATTTCTAACGAATTTGTTCAAATCACCGTTCGATAGCGTCGATGTCGAGACCTATGAGCGCGATTACTACCAGCAGCAGAATCACGTCCTGATCGACGTGCGGACAGCGGGCGAGTTCAAATCCGGTCATATTCCGGGTGCGCGCAATATCCCGCTGAACCAGCTGAGCGATAAGCTGGATAAAATCCCGACGAATAAGCCGGTGATTGTCGTCTGTCGGTCGGGCAATCGCAGTGGGTCAGCCTGCCACACGCTGACCAAAGCCGGCTACGATAACGTCATCAACCTGCGCGGCGGCACCATGCGCTGGCAGATGGCAGGCAACGCCGTCGAGTAAGCCAATCGCTTGTCGGACGCTCGCGCATACCCGCACGCCTACCCCTCTCCTCACCAGCATCCTGTGGCGTGGAGAGGGATAAACAGGTACGGTTGCGCGGTCAGTGCAGGCGACGAATCACCGATAGCACCGTCCCGTGAATTTCGCAGTTCTTCGCATCGACAACGATGTCTTCCATCGTCGGGTGCGCGGGCTTCAGGCGAACTTTATTGCCCTCTTTGTAAAAATACTTCAGCGTCGTCTCGCCATTTTGGGGCAACCACGCGGCGACCATATCGCCATTGCTGGCGGTGTTCGTGTGGCGCAGGATGACAATATCGCCATCGTCAATCATCGCGTCAATCATCGAGTCGCCTTCGACCTTGAGCGCGTAAGTCTCCGCGACATCAACACCGCCCAACCACGTCGGCGTGACATCCACATAACTATCCTCATCGACGCTATGCCCGATGTCCTCGGGCACTTCTAGCGGGGTGCCGGCGGCGATCTTGCCGATCAAAGGCACGCGCTTGATCTCAACGCTCATGCGTACCATCTTCGAGCGCGGTAACCCCTTGCCCGGCACCGCGGCGATAATGCGTAACCCGCGCGAGACACGATCCGACCGATCGAGATAGCCGGCAGTCACTAGCTTGTTCAGGTTATAGTTGACGACCGATGTCGAGTTGATGTCCGTTGCCTCGCCGATCTCGCGAATCGTCGGTGGGAACCCGTTGTCCTCCATGTAATCAAACATGAATCTGAGAATATTCTGTTGCCGCTCCGATAATTTGTCGAAGGGCTTTACGTCGTTCTTCTTGCCCATATCCAAACTGTCCTCTATAACGATCAATAGATTGTACTCATGTTCAATGAATACTTGTTCTGAGTATACTGAACACTCGTTCTTATGTCAAAGGGCAAAGTTAGCTCAAGCGTTCAAAATGAACAAGGTCAAGGAACGACAGTTCCTTGTGGGGGTTCGGGGGCAACGCCCCTGCAACAAAAACTACGCGAAATCCCAAAGATCCAAAATCGTAACTACTCAGGTCAATTGATTGACGCCAGCTTCTGCGCGCAAGACAAGCACGGTTGAAGTCCCTCTCCTAGCTACATAGCGGCGGTCGGGAGAGGGATTTAGAGTGAGGGTTGATTAGTCACCCAAAATCTTTAAAAGCCTACTCAAGCGGCTTCGGTGTAACCACATGATCGCGTGGACAGTCCATCACCAGAGACTAAAGTCTCTGGCTCCTAGCAAGGTAAGTCCACTGAAGGGACTAAGGCGCACCTGAGCGGGGTCAGAGCCACTTTAGATGGCTTCCCCGCTACACAAAGTAGCTGCCATGCTTCAGCTTGCAGCGTAAAAAGCGTCACCCATGATAGCCCGTAGGGACAACGCCCGCGTTGTCCGAAATTGCTGAATGCGGGGGCGTGGTGGCGCCTTACCCGTCGTCAGGGCTACTGTCATCATCGGCGAGTGGCACGTCATAGTGTCGCCATAATTGCGATAGCTTCTGCTCTTGTGCGGTGCGTGCCGCGCTCTCGGCGCTTTGCTTCTCTTGTGGTTGGGTGAAGTCCGTCGCCGCGAAGCCCTGCCATCCACAGACCTGCACAGCGAAGAAAGCGACATCTTCGGCATCGGTCGCCTGTGCTGATTGGCTGATTTTATTCATGAGGAATGCCGCCGCCTCAGCCGTGGACATGCCGAAGGTGCCGGTGAGTTGGCGGGCTTGGTTGGCGCGCTGGGCGGCGTTCTCCGCGACGGTATCCAGCATCTCATAGCTATCGAGCGCTTCCATATCGTCCGCATGGCTATCCAGCCCTGTTCTCCGCAGGATAATCACCAGAGCGGGGCGCGCTTGCTCCCAAACGCACCACGCGATGAAGTCTTCCAGCAGGGCTTCGGGCAGGGTATCTTTACCGAGATGCTCCAGCAATGTCGCCATGGCTTATGTCCTTCGTCTGTTGTTGAAATCGACCGCCCTGATTATACACGCGATAGCGATGATTGTGTAATCTCAACCTTTAGCCGCCAGAGATGTTGTTGGCGACCCTGTTGAACCGCTTTCGGCCCTCATCCCCCAGCCCCGTCTCCCGATCGCTAGCGCTGGCAGACGGCGAGCTAAGCGCGCGTGCCGTCCCTCTCCTAGCCCCATTGTGGCGGTCGGGAGCGGGAGTTAGGGTGAGGGCTGGGTTCGCCAGCAGTCTCGCTAGAAGCCTGCCAACGCGCTGAGATCGGCATAACCCGTCTGCAAATGGCTGATCGCCTGCATCAAGCCCAGACGACTGTGGCGCAGGTCGTCGTCATCCGCATTGACCATCACAATCTCGAAGTACGCGACGATCGTCGGCACAATCGGCGCGAACGCGCTCAAGAAGTCATCGACGTTGCTCGGCTCGCTTTCCAATTGCTGGGTCACGCTCTGATACGCCTCATAGAGCGCGGTCTCTTGTGCTTCTTGGAAGAGGTGCGGTTGAATCGGGTATTGCTCGCGCTCCCCGCGTGAGATACGCACACAGCGCGAGAAGTTATCCAGCAGATGATCCCAATCATCGCGCTGTGTCCAGCGGTGCAATTGCTGGCATCCCACTAGCGCCTGATACGGATTGTAGGCTTGTTCGGCAAGCACCGCCTTGATCACATCGCGCGGGGTGTCGGTCTCATCGGCTAACCAGTTATCGAGACGACCCTTGAAGAAGTCCAGCAGTTGCGTTCGCGTCTCGTCCGCAAGCGCGATCGGTTGCGCCTGCGCGGTGATGTCGATCGCTGGGCGGAGGTCGATGTCGATCTGCTTGCCGACCACAATCTGCACGATGCCCAGCGCCGCCCGTCGCAAT
This sequence comes from Anaerolineae bacterium, assembly GCA_034437755.1. Taxonomy (GTDB): domain Bacteria; phylum Chloroflexota; class Anaerolineae; order Aggregatilineales; family Phototrophicaceae; genus JAUZRW01. The sequence goes on from DAOTTV010000068.1 coordinate 9,585, forward strand.
CCGAAAGGATCGGACGTGCTTTTCGGCGCGAGGCCAGCGGCAAACAGCCCAACCAGACTATCCAGCTTATCAGCAATAGCCAGCGCCATACCCGCCTGACTCGTCGGGATCGCGTCGTCTGCGCCGCGTGGTTGCCAGTGTTCAAAGATCGCATCAGCAACGGCTTGACGCTTGCCCGCTTTCAGCGCATATTCACGCCCCATCGCGCCCTGTAGCGATGTCATCTCGACTACCATCTGCGTGGCTAGGTCGGCTTTGGCGATCGCGGCGGCTTCTTTGGCAATCTCGATGTCCGCGCTCGCCCGCGGGATGCCCAGCAAAACTGCGATATCTTCCACCAGACCCGCCACGCGATCGTTCTTCTCGCGCATACTGCCCAGCTTCTCGTGGAAAACCAGCGTATCCAGTCGGGGTAAGTAAGCGGCTAGCGGCTTCTTGATGTCCTGCGCGTAGAAGTAATCGGCATCGCTGAAACGCGCCCGAATGACGTGTTCGTTGCCGTCGATCACCGTCGCCAGATGCTCTTGATCGCCATTACGCACGCCGATGAAATACGGCAGGAGCTTGCCATCGTTATCCAACACCGGGAAGTAACGCTGATGCTTACGCATGACAGTAATCAGCACGTCGCGCGGTAAGTCCAGATATTTCTCCTCGAACGTGCCTTTGAACGCCATCGGCGCTTCGACCAGATTCGTCACTTCGTCCAGCAAGCCGGGGTCATCGGGGATCGTGCCATCGACACTTTCCGCAATGCCCGAAATCTGATCGAGGATGACTTCGCGCCGTTCATTGCGGTTGAGATACACATTCTGCTCAGCCATGATGCCGATATAATGTTCGGGAGTCTTCACCGCCAGTTGGGGCGAGCCATACGGACGCAAGCCGCGCGTCGTGTTGCCGCTGATGACCCCCGCGTATTGAAACGGGATCACAATCTCATCGAAGAGCGCGACTAGCCAGCGCAGGGGGCGCGAGAAGGCGATGCCGGTCTCGTTCCAGCGCATATTCTTGCCAAATTTGATACCGGCGATCAGGTCGGGCAGGGCTTCTTGTAGCACATGTGTCGCCGGACGACCTGCCTGATGCACATCGACCAGCACATAGTCGCCACCATCGACGGCTTCCACGCGCAAATCATCGACCGTCGCGCCCTGACTGCGGGCGAAGCCTTCGGCGGCTTTGGTCGCTTGCCCATCTTTGAAGGCGGCGCGGGCGGGCGGGCCTTTGACCACCCGTTCTTGATCGGGCTGGCGCGGCGCTACATCTTCGGCATGAAGCACGAGGCGGCGCGGCGTGGCGAAGACGTGCAGTTTCCTATAGCTCAGTCGTAGCTCATCCAGCAGTTGCGGGGCGCGTTGTTTCAGCTGGGTCAGCGCATCATCGACATCGCCCGCCGGCAGTTCTTCCACGCCAATTTCCAGCAGAAAATCACCCGCGCGCGTCGGTTCGGGCGGGGTCGTTTCTTCGTAGGTCGGCAGGGTTACGCCCCAGTCGGCTTGCTTCTTCATCAGGGGATGCCCCAGTTGCTCGCGTTTGGCGGCGTAGGCCTGCGCGACCTCGCGCGTCATATCGCGCATACTGCGGAAGTATTTCGCCCGTTCCGTCACGCCGATTGCGCCGCGCGTATCCAACACGTTGAACAAGTGACTGCACTTGAGGACGTAATCATAGGCGCTAATCGTCGCATCACCCGCCAACGCGCTGGCGACTTCGCGCTCATATGTCTCGTAGACCGCTTTCAAGTTATCGACATCGGCGACTTCAAAATAATAGCGCGAGTGTTCCACTTCTTCGTTGAAGATGATGTCTTCGTAGCGTATGTTCGGCATCCAGTCGATGTCCCACGCGCTATCTTTGCCCTGTAGCGCGAGTACGATGCGCTCTAGCCCATAGGTGATCTCAACGCTGACCGGATCGAGCGTTTGCCCGCCGGCTTGCTGAAAATACGTGAACTGCGTGATCTCTTGCCCGTCCAGCCACACTTCCCAGCCTAAGCCCCACGCGCCCAATGCCGGCGATTCCCAGTTATCTTCGACGAAGCGAATATCGTGCCGGCGCGGGTCGATGCCCAGGGCTTCCAGCGATTTCAGATAAATCTCCTGCGGGTTGCCAGGATCCGGCTTGAGGATGACCTGATATTGATAATACTTCTGCATCCGGTTGGGGTTCTCGCCATAGCGACCGTCGTCCGGACGCACGCTCGGTTCGGTATAGGCGACGCGCCACGGCTCAGGCCCTAGCACCCGTAGTAATGTCGCCGGATTACCCGTCCCCGCGCCGACCTGCACGTTGTACGGCTCCCAGATGACGCATCCCTGCTCGGCCCAATAGTGATGTAATTTGAGTATCGCTTGCTGAAAATTAAGCGCTTGTGTCATAAGCCATTATCCTGATGATGATTGTACGCGGTGAATGTGCATCGGCGGTGTATTATAGGGGGGATTGCGATGCTTCGCGAGGGGGTATCGCGGTCTTCACCGCGACGACCGATGCCTCGCGTGATTAGCTCAGGTGGATGCGCGTCAGTGGGTCGTAGACGATCAGAATACCCTCGAAGGGCGCTTCTTCGCCCTTTTGCCGCTTGCTGATGCGCTCGGCGGCGCTCAACAGATCGTGTACTAGCGCGATCGTCTCTTCAATCTCTTCGATCTCGCGCTGGTAGATGTTGCGCACGCTCTCATTGCTCCCTGTGACTTCGAGCGCGAATTGCACCATCTTGAAGCTCATGAGGATCTTCACGCCCTGCACCTGCCAGTACTTCGACCATTGATAGCGGCGCGTCGGGCGTTCTTCCAGCTCGATCAGCGCGAGGATCGAGTAGCTGGTGAACACGTTCAGCAACAGGATGAAGGACATGAAGTAAAAAGCCATCGTCGCATTGCCAGCGCGCGATAGCTCACGGGCAATATCCCGCGCTAACTCGCTGACGCTGAGCGTATCGCGCAGTTGCTTGGTGACGCGCACGTAACTCAAGGTGTGCATGAAGGCTGTGTCGAGCGCGTCGTCCAGTGCCAGCGTATCGGTGATGATGCTGGCAGTCGCGGCGTTGATCGCCCGTTGGCTGGCGGTATCGGCTTTGCGGGCAATGTCTTCAGCATCGGCGATGTTGCGCTCGAAGGCTAGATAGCGCTCGCGGGCTCGGGCGAGATTATCGTTGAGTTGCTCGATATTCTCGTCTGCCGGCAGAATTTGCGTCTTCAAGCGGATATTCGTCCGTACAAGGTCGATCGCATGGGCGAGCTGGCGCACGAGCGCGATGTCTTTCAACGGGTCGCGGTTGGTGTTCACAGCCTGGACGCGGGCTTCTTCCAGCCGCCGCACGAGATCAACATCGCGGAAGAGCGTGCGCGCCATCTGCGTGGCGTTGTCGATATCGAGCGCGAAATCGCGCGAGCTGAGGCGGGCAATCTCCGTCGCCCGATTCTTGAGCCGTACCTGCATATCCACCCGCTGGAAATCGACCAGTGTCCGTTGCGAAATTTCGGTCAACTCATCGACGATGCCAATCAGGTTGACCGGCGTATGCTTGCGATGACGCGGCATATTCGCAGGCGAGGGCACATCGAACTTGCCGTTGGCTTTCATCACCCAATAGCGAAAGTCCGGCGTGACGGTCTGTGCTTCGTCGGGGGTCGGCAGGCGGAAGCGGCGGTTATCCTCGTCTTTCTCGTTCAACCATTTGCAGAAATCGACGGCATCTTCCGGTCGCACGCCTAAAATCGGCTGATTGCCCTGTCCCGTCTCATAATGCGGTCGCCGCCAGTGATCGGGGTGTACTTCGTGGGTGTCGGTCGCCATCTCATCGATGAACACCTGATACTCGGCTTGTGTAATCAAACTGGTATCGACATATGCGCCGTCCGCCACCCGTGGGATACCGGCGAGGCGCAATTGTAGCTTGCTCTCGCGGAAGAATTGTCGCGTCCGTTCGTCGTCGGCATCCACGCCTTGATCGATGATCGTCTGGAATTGATCGGCGACGAATTGATCGACCGCCTGCGTCTCCTCCAGACAATTGACCCCTAAGAGCAGAGGCGTGTTGTATAGCACGTCGTGGCGCTGGTCGAGCGCGTCAATGCAGGCTTTGATGACGGGAGTCGCGTCGGTGATGCCACAATACATCACGGTCGTATCGTACCACCAGCGATTGCTGATGTTCCACTCGAGCGACAGCAATAAATCCGGCTTACGCGCGATGTACGCCGCCGCTAGATACTCCTGAAAGTAAATATGGGTGAACTGATACGCGCCGGTCGCCGTGCGGATCAACAAGCCCGATGTCTCGGCAATCATGTCGAGGAAGGTCTTGGTACGCAGGGATTGTGGCAGTTGCTCCAGCAGGGGCGCGAGCGTGTCGTCAGCGATCGGGAGCGAAATATCGAGATATTCCTGCTCCATCGCCCCGTAGGCGAGCGCCATCAGCAAATCTTGCTTTTGCGTCGGTGTCAGCTGTGCCGCGTGCTGGTTCGATGATTTCCAGCCTTTGCCCAGATAAATCTTGACCATCTCGCCGATGATTTGCGTGCGGTAGCGCGGCAATGCCTGATACTTCTGGAATAAGATCGCCAGCATCGTCAGCAAAAGCGGTTTCGTCGCCAGCGGGCGCAGGTTGGCATTGCGCTGGATGGTGTAGGTCAGGTTCTTCGCTTGCGACTTTGCCTCTTGTCGCGCTTTACGTACCGAGCGATCGGGCGCGGCGATGCGCTCATCTTCGGTTTCTTCGCGCAGGGCGTTCACCAGAAACCAGTTATACGCGAACTGGCGTTGCTGGCGCGTGTCGAACTCGTACAGGTCGAGGACGGTCAAATCTTCGATTTGTTCTTGGCGATAGCCCGCCGGTCGCGATGTCACCAGAAAGCGATTGCCGCCATAGGTCGCGATCTGCTCGCGCAACCAGCGGATGACCTGCACGCGCTGTTCTTCGCTCTCGACTTTATCCAGTCCATCGATCATGATGAGGGCGCGCTCACGCTCTAAAAAGTCATTGACCCACTGTTCGGGCGGTTCTTTATCAGCGGCGGCGAGGCGTTTATGCAGGATGTCCGTCAGCGGGGGGATGCGATGCGTGGCATCCAATTCGCTGGTATAGGGCAAAATATCGCGCATCAGCAACAGAATCGGCAAGAAGTAGGGGATATTCAGCCGTTGCCGTTCGCGACGATCGCCCATTGTCAGCGCGATGGATTGCAAGAGCGTCGTCTTGCCCGCGCCACTCTCGCCGAGAATCACGTATGAACGATTTTGCTGTAAGAAGTACCAGATGCTACGATGCGCGACATCGCGCGCCTCTTCGGCGAGTTGCTCGATGTCGGCTTCGGTCAGCGTTTGTAATTGCAAGCGCGGCTGGACGAAAACTTGCTCAAGACGGATGTCGTGCAGGTGATGAATGCCCGGCGCACGCATCGCCAGATGACCGTACCACGCATCGAGCGTCTGATGATACGTCAGCGTGAAGAGCGAGAAGCGCGTCGGTGTCGCCCGATCGACAATATCGCCCATGCGATCTTGCCATTCCACATCGCTGATGCGCTCGCGCGTCTTGTCGATGAATTCTTCCATCGAGTTTTCCCAGCGATCGACCAGATAATTACTGACTAGCGTCAGCAGACGATACCCACCCAGAAAGAGCGCATAAATCACCGTGTACAACATCGCAAAGCGTAGGTCATCGGTGGCAATATACAGGGCAACGAAGATAATGGGGCCGACTAAGACCAATATCCCGTTTATCAATAGGCTGATACTCATCATATCCCCCGCAGGCGTGTGGTAGTGGACGAATAGATTAAGCGGTATGATCGCGCGCGTCGCGATACCCACCTTTCATCATATACCATTCGCTCATGTTTGGTGGACGACGGGCTGAACTCTTGCTGAAATCTTAATGAATGTTATCGGCTGTGCCCGTTCGCCACAAGTCCACCCTACGCAATCCCGTCCATTTGGGCTATGTTGTCGCTGGCTATTTATCACGCAACAGCAGAGCGATCTTTATGACCAAACCTTATCTGTGGCTATACGTGGTGATCTTGCTCATCGGCTTTGCGCTGTTCGCGCATCGGCTCGATGACTACCCGCCGGCGGTCAGCAATGATGAAGCCGTCAACAGCATCGACGCGGTGCATCTGGCACGCACGGGCAACTTCCCGATGTATGAAGAGCATAACGGGCGCGTCGAACCGCTGTACCGGATTTTCCTCGCGTGGGGCACACCGTGGGGGTACACCGTATGGGGACAACGGCTCGCAGGTGTATTCATGAATCTGCTGAACATCGCGGCAGTGGGCTGGACGGTGCGGCAAGCCCTGCGCGATCTCGATACGGATGCACGCCATATCGCGGCGGCAGTGGCGATGATTGCGCTGGTATCGATGCTCACATACATGACCGTCAGCCGCAGTCTCTATCGGGCGAATGCCGGGTTCGTCATGCTCAGCCTGAGCATCGGCTTTGTGCTGGCAGGCTTGCACGGCGGCCGCTGGCGTGACTTCGTGCTGGGGGGCGCGTTCGGCGGCGTGGCGTTCTATACCTATACCGCGATGCTGGTCTATCCGCTGGGCTTTGCTGGTCTCGGTTTAACGCTCATCCTCTTTCATCGGGCGCAATGGCGCGTTTGGGTGCGCGGGATGGTGCTGGTCGCGGTGACGGCGGCGATCGTCATCAGCCCGATTCTGTATCTGGCGGCGACCTATCCCCGCGCTCTGTTCGGACGCGCTGAAATCGTCTCTGGCGAGCAGCAGAGCATCGACCGCCAGCGGCAAATCCAGCAGGTGATCGGTCAATTTTATGCCGTCGGCGACGAGAACCCGCAGTATAACGTCGCCCTCGCGCCGATTCTGAATCAGCTTTGGTTGCCGGTGTTCGTGCTGGGGCTGGTGGCGCTGGTCATGCGCCTGCGGACGTATGCCGCGCTCTTTCTCTTGCTCCTGCTGATCGTGTTCATCTTGCCCGTGCTACTGGCAGAAGAAGCCACGCACGCGCTACGGGTATCGAGCGTATACGTGATCGTGCCCGTGATTATCGGAGTCGGCGCGGGCAGTGTGGTCGCATGGGCGCAGGTGCTCAGCAAGCGTCGCCTGACGCGACCGATCGCGCTGGGCATTGCGGGGGGGTTGGTGCTGGTGCTGGCTCAGCAGAGCATCAGCAACTGGCGCATCTATCAAGCCTACTGGGATGATCCTACCCAATGGAAGCAGTGGGACATCCACGGCGTGACGCTCGATCATAACGAGTGGTTCTTCCGCACCGATCGCCGCGCACTGGGCGCGTGGATCAGCGCGCAGGATACGCCGCTTTTAGTGCCGACTGACGAACTGCGTACCCCGACGACGCGCCTCTGGCTCTTTGAAGATTATCCGCGTGTCGTCACCGCCGACGAATCCGCGACCTTGCCACCGGACACGCGCTTGCTGGTCTCATGGGCGCTGGAGCGGGGCGATTATCGCACGGCGACCCGCGATTACGCGCTTCTGCATGATGGCACGATCACGCTGTTACCGCCGCTGTCACAAGCGACTCATGCTGACCTACTGCGCCTGTTAGACACTGGCGAGCGCGTGCGCGATGCCGATGCCGTCACGCTCGATCAACTGGGGATCACTGCGCCGCTACCCGCTGACTTTGATCTGCAATTTGCGCCGATCACCGTCGCACATGCCGACCCACTCGCCACTTATGACGATGAGATCAGCATCATGCGCTGGTATGGCGCGGATACCCTGCAAGCGGGACAAAGGCAACTGCCGATCACGCTCATGTGGCGATCTGAGCGGCGGCTCATCGGGCATGAATACGCGGCATTCGTGCAAATCCTGACGCAGGAGTATCAGCGCGTCGCGGGTACGGAAGCCCTCATCAATCGCTGGCTTTATCCGTCAACCATCTGGCAGACGGGCGACCTTGTACCCGACACTCACGACCTCGATGTGCCGCCTGATTTGCCGGTGGGCGCGTATCGGCTGGGCGTGGGCGTGTACTACGCGACTTATCCGCCCTTGCCTGCCACGCGTGCGCTGGCGAGCGATCTGCCCGACATCGCGACCATTGGTTGGCTCAAAGTCCCTCAGCGCACGCCGATCACCGTTCCGACAAGCGCACGGACGATTGGTGCGGTCGTCGGTGAAAACATCGCGCTGGATGCAGGCGACCTGATGCGCGGCGACGATGGCAACTGGTATATGACGCTCTACTGGCGCAGTTTGATCGACCGCCCGCCCGTCGATGGCACGATCTTCGTCCATCTGGTCGATGAAACCGGAACGATCGTCGCCCAGAACGATAGCCGCCCGTGGAACGGGCAATACCCGACTTTCATCTGGGATGCGGGCGAGCGCGTGGCGACCGTACATCCGCTGGCGGATGGCGCGTACAGCATCGACGACGTGACTCTGCGCGTGGGCATGTATACTCTGCCGGACGTACAAAATCTAGCGGCGCGGCGCGATCACGCCGACCAGCCCAACGGCGTGATCGCGCTCGGGGCTGCGCGCGACTGGCTGACGACGACCACCGATGAATAGCGCGTCTTCGCCGGTGGTCGCGTGTTATAGATGATAGGTTTTTTCGTATCTTGCGTGGTCAAGCTCTTTTTGTCCCCTTTTTGAAAAAAGGGA